>JBAIWU010000768.1:0-3223 GCA_037917155.1 Candidatus Eiseniibacteriota bacterium | reverse complement strand
GAGCGGGCCGTCCCCGACCGCCCCGCTCGCCGTGCGGCTCGCCGCGGCCGCCGCGATCGTCCTCGGGGCCTGCGGGCTCGGTGCCGCGCGCGATGCGCGCGCGATCGGCGGCCTCGCGCAATTCGGGCCCGGCTATGTCGTCAACAACGCGCGCAACGTGAGCGAGGTGAACCTGCCCCTGGGCGAGTGGCTGCGCGGCCACGTGCGGCCCGGCACCCGGCTCGCGACCTGGGACATCGGCGGGATCGGCTGGGCGTCGGGCCTGCCGATCCTCGACCTCTACGGCCTCACCGATCCGACGATCGCGCACTCCATCCACGAGCGCGGCGACGTGGAGCGCCGCATCGCGTACGTGCTCGACGCGCAGCCTGAGCTGATCGTCACCTACGCCCGCGCCGACGGGCCCGTGTGGAGCTGGCTCGCGCCGGCGGCCGATTCGATCATGGCGCGCTACCGGTTCCACTCGGTATGGCAGGCCCACGCCGGCGGCTACTGGCTGGTGCTGCTGGCGCGCAAGGACGTGAGCCTGCCCCCGGTCGCCGATGCCGAGACGCTGCCGCGCGCGCACCGCTGACCGCGCGGCGCGGCCGCCGATGTGCGTCCGAACACACATTGACCTGACAGGCCGGCATCCCGGCGCGACGCGCTGGCAGGCGCGCGCCGGCGCCGTGGCGCCGCAGTCGAGAGCGCCCTCGCGCGAGGGCGCGCAAGCTCCGTCGCGGCACCGGAGGTCCTCACGGCGGCGCGCCGGCGAGATCGTGGCGCGTGGATTGCTCGTCCATCTCCCGCGGTTCGGGTGACGACTGGGGTCGTGGCCGACCGCGATCTGGGGTGTCGCGGAACGCCGCCGGCACCGCGAGCTGTGTAGCCCATACGGCCGCGGAACGACGAGCACGTCCGGTGCACCGGGCCTGCCATCGGGACGCAACGCGCGAGGAGGCTCTTCGCTCCCTTCGAGCCGTGGCCTCGTTCCGCCGGCGCGTCGCGCGGTCGTCCACGCGTGGCGCCGCCGGTCGGATGCGAGCCCGGTGCGGCGCTTCGGCCCGCGCGCCCCTGTGCTCCCGCCCGTTCGCCGCGACGATCTCAGGGCAGCTTCGTCGCCTGCCAGCCCACGGCGCGCCACTCGCCCCGGCGCTTGAGGAAGAAGCCGGTGTTGAGGTACCGCGCGACCTGCGTCGAGTCGCCCTTCACGGTCGTGGCCACGAGCCGGAACGCCACCATCGCCGACGCGCCGTACTGCTGGATGCGAACGTCCTCCGCCGAGTAGGTGGTCGTCGGGTCGCCCGGCTTCGGCGGCGGCGCCGAGCGCAGGTCGCGCAGGATGTCAGCCTTGCCCACGCGCCGCCCGGACGAGCCCGTGTAGATGAGGTCGTCCGCCCAGAAGCGCTCGTGCGTGGCGACATCGTTGCGCGACGCGCCGGCGAGGAAGTCGTGCAGCAGGGTCGCGAGCGCGGCCGAGTCCGGGGCCGCGGCCGCCGGCGCCGTCGCGCCGAGCGCCAGCGCGAACAGCGCGTGCGCGAAGGTCGTCATCATGGTCGTGCCCTCCTCGTCCGCCCGGGCGTTCCGGTCCGGGCCTACCAGTCGGTCTCGCGGTAGTCCTTGAGGAACTTGCCCCAGACGTGCGAGCCCGTGTTGAAGCCGGAGATGATCGGGTCCACGACGCGGGCGGCGCCGTCGACCGCATCGAGCGGCGGGTGGAAGCGGTGCTCGACCACCTTGCGCTCGGCGATCTCGGCCGGGTCCTCGTCGGTCACCCAGCCGGTGTCCACGCTGTTCATGTGGATGCCGTCCTGGAAGTAGTCCGTCGCCGACGTGCGCGTCATCATGTTGAGCGCGGCCTTCGCCATGTTCGTGTGCGGGTGTCGCGTCGTCTTGCTCTTGCGGTAGAACTGCCCCTCCATCGCCGACACGTTGACGATGTGCCGGTCGCGCGTCGCGCCGCCCGCCATGAGCGGCTTGAGGCGCGCGTTGAGCACGAAGGGCGCGACCGCGTTCACGAGCTGCACCTCGAGCAGCTCGACGGACGAGACGTCCGCGAGCAGCAGCCGCCACGAATTCGTGCGGCGCAGGTCGACCTGCTGCAGGTCCTGGTCGAGCCGGCCCTGCGGGAAGAGGTCCTTCTGCGCCTCGCGCTCCTCGGGCAGCAGGCGCACCTGCGACAGCTCCGCGGCGCGCGTCAGCCCCGCCATCCCGGCGAGCCCGGCCGCGGGCCGGGCGATGGCCGCCTCGCCGTCGCGGCCCTCGGGCAGCAGGTGGTAGCCGCGCAGCCCCTCGTAACGCCCGACGAGGCGCCGCACCTCCGGCGGCGCGTCGTGCAGCGCCGAGGTCTCGTTCGCGAGCATGTGCTCGTAGAAGTCCGGCGGGCGCCGCACGGTCTGGCAGGCGTTGTTGACGAGGAAGTCGAGCCGGTCGTGCGTCCCGCGGAGCACGCGGCAGAACGCCTCGACGCTGGGCGTGTGGCGCAGGTCGAGGCCGTAGATCTCGAGCCGGCCGCTCCATCCGGCGAAGTCGGGCTCGCGCGCGTAACGGGCCGCCGAGTCGCGCGGGAAGCGCGTGGTGACGATCACGTGCGCGCCGCTGCGCAGCAGCTTGAGCGCCGCCTGGTAGCCGATCTTGACGCGCCCGCCCGTCACGAGCGCGACGCGTCCGCGCAGGTCGGCCAGCTCGGTCCGCTTGGCCCAGTTGAGCGCGGCGCACTCGGGACAGAGCTGGTCGTAGAAGTGGTGCACGTGGGCGTAGTCGCGCTTGCAGACGTAGCAGTTCTGCTCCTCGGCCGTCTCGACCGTCGCGGGGTCGGCCGCGACGTCCCCGGGCGCGAAGGCCTGCGGCGGCAGCGCGTCGGGCGTCGTGAACGCGCCCTGGCGGCGCAGCGCCCGGATCCCGGTGCCGTCGAGCAGCCGCTCGTCGCCGCGGACGCGGCTCGCCTTGCGCTGCTGGACCGTGGCCTTGACGAGCCGGCGGCGCTGCGCGCGATCGGGGTTGTAGACCTGCCCCGCGGCGATCGCAAGCCGCTTGCGCTCCTCGGCGGTCAGGTGCGCGAGCGCGCGCCGGTCGGCGGCGGCGCGCTCGAGCGTCTCGATCGCCTCGCGCAGGCGTGCGGCGAGGGCGGGGTCGCGCGGCCCCTCGGGCGGGGGATCCTCGAGCCTGGACATGACGCCAGACTAGAGGAGGACCTCGCGCCCGCACAACGCGCGCCACGCCCGCCGCGCGGGGCGGCGGGCCC
>JBAIWU010000767.1:0-4671 GCA_037917155.1 Candidatus Eiseniibacteriota bacterium | reverse complement strand
GCGCGTCGTGATGGGCGCCTGCCCGTTCACCGGCATGCCGCTCCAGCGCTCGTTCGACCCGTTCGGCACGGACGGGCCCTGGTGGCACAAGGACCGCACGTTCACGCCGGAGGAGCCGGCGGCGCCGTCCACGTTCCGCACGCTGCTGGGCGCGCTCGACCTGCGCGGGCGCGCGCCCGCCGAGGCCGCGGACGTCGTGCTCGCCGGCCCCGGGGCGCCGTTCGTCGTGCCGGCGCTGCTGGGCCTGCCGGGGATGGCCGCGGTGATCTCGCGGCTCGAGCTGGCGACCGGCGACCTGGCGTACCCGGTCGCCTACTTCTCGCGCGAGCGGCTCGCGCCCGCGTCGCTCCACCAGCACTGGACGCGCCCCGAGCTGTGGTTCGACAACCCGGACGGCTCGCGCGGCTGGACCGTGGCGAACGACACGTGGGACTTCGAGCTCGCGCCGTGGATCGAGAAGGGGCAGCTCTTCTGGATCCGCCCCGGCGACCCCGACGCGCGCGTGCTCGGCCGCGACAGCGGCGAGCGCTGCCCCTACGCGGGGCTGCCCGGCGAGCGGCTGTTCCAGGTGCTCGGCGACGGCCAGGTCGAGCTCGAGGACGCGCCGGACGGCTCGGCGCCGGAGCCGTTCGAGCAGCCCTGACCGGCCGGCCCGACCGCCGCGCGGGCACGCGGGCGGCCGGACGCTCAGTTCTGGGCGATCTTGGACGCCTTCAGGATCATGTCGCCGTCGGCCTTCGCCTGGACCTTGCTGCCCTTGATCTCGATCTTGCCGTTGTCGAGGATGATCGACGCGTCGCCCGCCTTGAGCGTGATCTTCTTCTTGGCCTCGATCATGATCTCGTCGGCCTCGATGCTGAGCGTCTTGGCGATCTTCTGGTTGACCGCGCCGTCCATCGAGATCGCGACGTCCTTGGACACCTGCAGCGTCGCGGCGTCCTGGATCTCGATCGTCGCCTCCTTGGTGACGGTGACGGACAGGTTCTTGCCCGTCGACAGCGTCGTGTTCCCCGCGATCGACATGCCGAGGTTCGAGCCGACGGCCTGGTCCATGTTCGCGCCCACGTTGAGCGCGTAGGCCGCGCCCGCGGTGTGCACCGACGCGCCGCCGACGGTCACGGCGCTCGCGGCCCCGACGGTCTGGTTGTAGACCGTGCCGATCGTCTCCGTGTGCGAGCCGCCCACGTCGATCGAGCGGTTGCCGCCGATGTTCTCCTGCTCGTTCTTGACCACGCGGAGGCTCATGTTCTGGTTGATCTCCTCCGTGTGGTCCTTGTCGACCGTGATCTTCTTGTTGCCCTTGACGTGCTCGGTCTGGTCGTTGTCCACGGTCTTCGTCCGGTCGTGGCCGACCCACGTCGACTGGTCGTGCTCGACCTCGGTCGCCATGTCCTTCTCGGCGTGCAGGAAGACCTGCTCGTCGCCCTTCTTGTCCTCGAAGCGGATCTCGTTGGCGGTGTCGGCGGTGCCGTCCTTGCTGCTGCGCGTGAGGATGCCGCTCTTCGTGGCGCCGCCGGGCAGGCCGAACGGCGGCAGGTTCGCGCCGTTGTAGACGCGGCCCGTGATGATCGGCCGGTCGGGGTCGCCCTCGACGAACTCGACGATCACCTCCTGCCCCACGCGCGGCACGTGCAGCCCTCCCCAGCCGCTGCCCGCCCAGAGCTGCGACACGCGCACCCAGCACGAGCCCGAGCCGTCGTCCTTGCCGAGCTGGTCCCAGGGGAAGAGCACCTTCACGCGCCCGAACTTGTCGGTCCAGATCTCGCCGCTGCCCACGACCGTCGCGGGATGCGGGCCGGCGATCACCGGCCGGTCCGTGAGCCGCCGGGGCCGGTACGGCCTCTTGGCCGGCTGCGCCTCGATCGTCACGTGGTACGGCGGCTCCTCCTCCTCGTGCTCGGCGGTCGAGCCGCCGGCGTCGTAGCCGGGCTCGAACATGCGGTAGTCGGCGGCGACGATCAGGTACTCGCGGTTCTGGTCGCCCCGCGGATGGTCCTCGAGCTCGAACAGCGAGCCGACGGCCAGCCCGCGCGCGTTGCTCTCGCCGGTGCCGCGGTCGTGCTCGGCCTGCAGCTCCTCGAGCCGCACGCGCGCGAACGCCTCGCCGCGCTTGGACGCCTTGGGGTCGCCGCTGTTGCCGTCGGCCGCGTCGTGCGCGAGCACGAAGTGCGCGACCGGGTCGTACTGCTCCAGCGCGTTGTGCGCGTGCTCGAGCGGCTGGCTCAGCCGCGTCAGCAGGCTCGCGCGCGGGACCTCGAAGTCGAAGTCGTTGACCGCCATCGCGCCCGTCTGCACCTCGTGCATGACCGTCCACTCGCGCACGTGCTCCTCCCGCGGCCGGGCGTTGACCTCGGGCGGGATGAACGGCAGCTTCTCGTAGTTGGGCATCGGCGCGTGCGAGGCGCGCTCGTCGGCGAGCACCATCGAATGCTTCTGGTCCTCGTGCGCGAAGTGGTAGTAGATGCCCTCCTCCTCCATCAGGCGGCTGACGAAGTCGAAGTCGGTCTCGCGGTACTGCACGCAGTACTCGCGCGGCTGGTAGGTCTCGTGCAGCTTGTTCACGACGTCGCTGTAGCCGGAATCCTTGAGCACCTGCGTCACGATCTCCGGCACGGTCTTGCCCTGGAAGATGCGGCTGTGCGAGACGCGCGTGAGCAGCCACAGGTGCGGCCGCAGCGTGCACAGGTAGCGCGTGTAGCGGCCGCGCGTGCCCGACTGGCCGAAGCGCGCCACGACGCCATGGAAGTAGCGCGGATCGTTGTCGTGCATGTGCAGCGTGAGGGTCATGTCCTTGCCGACCACGTCCTCCAGCTTGACCTGCGGGTCCTCGGAGAGCAGCTCGAGGTCGTACCGGAACGGGCGCCCCAGCTCCTCGCGGGCGCGGACGCGGTAGACGAGCAGCACCCCGTCCGCCAGCGGGGTGCGAACGTGGAAGTTCCTCGCTTCGGGCATACCGGCTTCCTCTCGCGTGGGTCGACGCTTCGCGCAGCGCGCGCAGGGGCGCAGCATAGCCGCTGCGCCCGCGGCGCGCCCCGGAAATCCGCGCGCTTGCCCGCGGCCGCCCGGCGAGGGGATGATCGGCGCCCGCCATGGGCACGACCGCATTCGAGGAGGGCAAGGCCCTGCAGGCCGCCGGCGACCTGGACGGCGCCGAGCGCCGTTACCGGGACGCCGTCGCCGCCGACCCCGGCGACTTCCGCGCGCTGAACAACCTCGCCTCGGTGCACGAGGCCCGGGGCGAGGCGGACGCCGCCGAGGAGGCCTACCGGCGCGCGCTCGCGGCGGCGCCCGATTCGGCGGTGATCGCGTTCAACCTCGGCCGGCTGCTCCACCTCGCCGGCCGGACCGCCGAGGCCGAGCCCCTCTACCGCCGCGCGATCACGCTCGATCCGGCGCTGGCCGGCGCGCACTTCAACCTCGGCCGGCTGCTGCAGGAGTCCGACCGCGAGCCCGAGGCGATCGACGTGCTCGAGCGGACGGTGTCGCTCGAGCCGGACGCGGCGGCGCCGCGCGGGTTGCTGGGCGACGCGCTGTTCGGCCAGCGCCGGCTGCTCGAGGCTCTCGCGGCCTACCGCGCGGCCGCCGCGCTGGCGCCCCAGGACGGGGAGCCGGTGTTCGACGTGGCGCGCACGCTGGAGTCGCTCGCGCGCAACGACGAGGCGGTCGAGTGCTACCGGCGCAGCCTCGAGCTCGCGCCCGACGCCGACGCGGCCCGCGAGGGCCTCGCGCGCGCGTTGTACGCCGCGGGGCGCGCCGCCGAGGCGCTCGAGTCGCTGCGGGCGTGGCAGGCGCACGCGCCCGGCAGCGCGATGGCGGCCCACCTGCTCGCGGCGCTGGGCGGCGCGGAACCTCCCGCGCGCGCCTCGGACGAGTACGTGCGGGGCACGTTCGACCGCTTCGCCGGCGACTTCGACCGCACGCTCGCGCGCCTGGGCGACCGCGCGCCGGAGCTGTGCGCGGCGGCGCTCGCAGCCGCGGCGGGCGGCCCCGCCGGGGCGCTCGCCGTGCTCGACGCCGGCTGCGGCACGGGGCTGTGCGGGCCGCTGCTGCGGCCGTTCGCACGCCGGCTCGAGGGCGTCGACCTCTCGCCCGGCATGCTCGAGCGCGCCCGAGCGCGTTCGCTCTACGACGCGCTCGAGGAGGCCGAGCTGACCGCGCACCTCGCGGCGCACCCGGGACGCTGGGACGCGATCGTGTCGGCGGACACGCTCTGCTACCTCGGCGCGCTCGAGGCGCCGCTCGCCGCCGCGCACGCGGCGCTCGCGCCGGGCGGCTGGCTGGTGGCCACGCTGGAGCACCGGGAGGAGGCGGGCACGTTCCGCCTCGAGGAGCACGGCCGCTACGCGCACGCGGAGGGCTACGTGCGCGAGGCGCTCGCCTCGGCCGGCTTCGGCGCGGTCACGCTCGCGCGGGAGACGCTGCGCATGGAGGGCGGCGCGCCCGTGGCCGGCCTGGTCGTGACCGCCCGCCGGGCCGGCGCCGGCGCCTGACGCGCCCGCGCGGCCCGGCCGGAGCGGCCCGGCTCAGTCGAAGTCGTAGGCGAAGTCGCCCGCGTCCACCTTGACGTGCACGCGGCTCATCGCCTCGCCCTGCATCATGCGCGCGAGGAACTCGCGGCTGACCGCCGGCAGCACGGTGTTCGTGAGGATCGCGTCGATCATGCGGCCGCCG
>JBAIWU010000766.1:0-3241 GCA_037917155.1 Candidatus Eiseniibacteriota bacterium | reverse complement strand
CGTCGCCGAGCCAGTTCGGCAGCCGCACCAGCACGCGCCGCGGCGCCGCGAGCATGCTCAGTAGGCGCGCGCGAACAGCGCCCAGGTCCGGCCGCCGGCCGCGTCCCGGAAACGCGACTGGTCGAGCGGCACGCACCGCAGCGTCGCCATGGTGCGCGTCTTGACCTCGGCCTCGAACGCCGCGTCGCCGTCCCACGGCGTCGCGACGTAGCCGCGCTGGGTCTTGAAGTGCGCCTCCATCGCGTCGAGCCCCTCGAGATACACGGTCTGCTCGTCACGGTAGCGGCGCGCGGCCTCGAACAGGTCGGCCTGCACGGTCTCGAGCAGCGCCGGCAGCCGCTCCGCGAGCGCCGCGAGCGGGATGGACTCCTTGGCGCGCGTGTCGCGGCGGACGCTCATCACCGCCGCGTTCGCGACGTCGCGCGGGCCGATCTCGAGCCGCACCGGCACGCCGCGCAACTCGTACTCGTTGTACTTCCAGCCCGGGCTGTACTGCTCGCGCGCGTCGACGTGCAGCCGCACGGCCGTGCCGACCGCCGTCTTGACGCGATCCACGAACTCGAGCACCGCGCTCTTCTCCTCGGGCTTGCGCCAGATCGGCACCACCACCGCCTGGATCGGGGCGATATGCGGCGGCAGCTTGAGCCCCGAGTCGTCGCCGTGGGTCATGATCACGCCGCCGATCAGTCGCGTGCTCACACCCCACGAGGTCTGCCACACGTGCTGACGCTTGCCCTGCTCGTCCTGGTAGGTGATGTCGAACACCTTCGCGAAGTGCTGGCCGAGGTCGTGCGAGGTGCCGGCCTGCAGCGCCTTGCCGTCGCGCATCAGCGCCTCGATCGAGTAGGTGGCCGACGCGCCCGCGAACTTCTCGGCGTCGCTCTTGCGGCCCGGCCACACCGGCATCGCGAGGTCGGTCTCGACGAAGTCGCGGTAGACCTCGAGCATCCGCAGCACCTCCTCCGAGGCCTCCGCGGCGGTGGCATGGGCGGTGTGCCCCTCCTGCCACAGGAACTCGGCGGTGCGCAGGAACAGCCGCGTCACCTTCTCCCAGCGCATCACGTTCGCCCACTGGTTGATGAGCACCGGCAGGTCGCGGTAGCTCTCGATCCAGCGCGAGTACATGTGGCCGATGATGGCCTCGCTGGTGGGACGGATCGCGTAGCGCTCCTCGAGCTCGTCGTTGCCGCCCTTGGTGACCCACGCCACCTGCGGCGCGAAGCCCTCGACGTGCTCGGCCTCGAGCGCCAGCAGGCTCTCGGGGATGAGCAGCGGGAAGTACGCGTTCTGGTGCCCGGTCGCCTTGATCCGGGCGTCGAGCAGCCGCTGCATGTGCTCCCACATCGAGTAGCCGTACGGCCGGATCACCATCGAGCCGCGCACCGGCGAGTAGTCCGCCAGCTGCGCCTTGCGCACCACTTCGTTGTACCAGCGCGAGAAATCGTCGCTCTGGTCGGTGAGCTCCTCGACGTAACCCTTGTTCTCGGTGCCGTCCGTCACGACCGTCTCCAGGATGAGGTGGGATCCCCCGCGCGACGGCGCGGGCGGACGGGCAGTATAGGTGGGCGCCTCCGACCGCGACAAGGCGGCCGGGCCGGCGCGGCGCGGCTCAGCGCGTGGCGCCCGCCGGGCCCGCGAGCACGCCGGCGACCGCGTCGGCGACCGTCCCGGGCGCCAGCTTGCGCATGCAGTCGAAATGCCCCCGCGGACAGCGCTCGCGGCCGTGGAGCGTGCACGGCTGGCACGGCTCGTCGCGGCACAGCACCACGTGCCCGGCGCCGGCCGGCGCGAACCCGAACACCGGCGAGGTGCTGCCGAACAGCGCCACCACCCGCGTGCCGCGGGCCGCCGCGACGTGCATCAGTCCCGAGTCGTTCGACACCGCCACGTCGCAGCGCCCGAGCAGCGCCGCGACGCGCGGCAGCGGCTCGACCACCCAGCGCGCCCCCGGGGCCGACGCGATCCGCTCCGCCAGCCGCGGGAGCGCCTCGCGCTCCGCGGCCCGCGAGCACACCACCCGAGCGTGCCCGGCGGCGGCGAGCCGCTCGTCGAGCGCGAGCCAGTGCTCCTCGGGCCAGCGCTTGGTGGCGTGCGCGGCGCCCGGCAGCAGCGCCACCACGCGTCCCGCCGGGGCCCATCCGTGCCACGTGTCGGCGGCCCAGCGCTCCGCCTCCTCGCCCACGCTCATGCGCGGCGGGCCCTCGACCGCGAGCCCGATCGGCGCGAGCGCCTCGGCGTAGCGCGCGAGCACCGGAGGCAACGGCCGCGGCCGGGTCCAGCGCGCGCGCACCCAGCGCTCACGCGCCAGCCGCTGACCGCGCATCCGCAGCACCGGCGCCGGCTGGCGGAAGGTGAGGATGCGGGTCCGGGTGTTGGCGTGGAGGTCCACGATCAGGTCGCGGTCCTCGAGCTCGGCGCTCATCGACACCAGGTCCTCGACCCGGCGCGCGTCGCGCTCGAGCGCGCGCACGTGCGCAATCGCGGGGTCGAAGCGCACCACGTCGCGGAACTCCTCCTTCACCCAGTAGTCGATGCGCGCGTCGGGGAAGCGCGCCGCGAGCGCGTGCACCACCGGCAGCGTGAGCACCACGTCCCCGAGCGACGACAGCCGCAGCACCGCGATGCGCCGGAACCCGCCCTCCGGCACCGCCACCGGCTTCGGGGCGCGCGCCATCACGCGTCGAACTGCAGCTCGTACAGCCGGCGGTACAGCCCGTCCGCGGCCAGCAGCTGCTCGTGCGTGCCGATCGCCTCGACCCGCCCGCGGTCGAGCACCACGATCCGGTCGGCGTGCTGCACCGTCGAGAGCCGGTGCGCGATCACGAGCACGGTGCGGTCCTTCATCAGCCGGTCGAGCGCCTCCTGCACCAGCCGCTCGCTCTCGGCGTCGAGCGACGAGGTCGCCTCGTCCAGCAGCAGGATCGGCGGGTTGCGCAGCAGCGCGCGCGCGATCGCGAGCCGCTGGCGCTCGCCACCCGACAGCGTGACCCCGCGCTCGCCCACCAGCGTGTCGTAACCGTGGGGCAGCCGCGACACGAACTCGTGCGCGTGCGCGGCCTCGGCCGCCGCGCGGATCTCGGCGTCGCTCACCCCGTCGCGCCCATAGGCGATGTTGGCGCGAACGGTGTCGTGGAACAGGAACGTCTCCTGGGTCACGATGCCGAGCTGTGACCGCAGCGACGCGAGCTCCAGCTCGCGCAGATCCACGCCGTCGAGCGTGACCCGGCCGCCGGTGGGATCG
>JBAIWU010000765.1:0-1918 GCA_037917155.1 Candidatus Eiseniibacteriota bacterium | reverse complement strand
CGGCCTTCGCGCTCGCCCGCGGGCTGCGCCTCGCGCTCGCGGTCACGACCGCGCTCGCGCTCCCGGCCGCCGCGGCCGCCACGACGGTCGTCGCGCCGGCTGCCCTGCACGCGGCGCTCGCCGCGCTCTTCGGGCTCGCGCACGGCGCCGCCGGGCCGCCGCATGATGCTCACGCGGAACGGCCGCGCGCCGATCCCCAGGAAGCCGCCCTTGCCCTCCTCGATCAGCGTGATCGTCGCCTCGGCACGCGCCAGGCCCAGGTCGTCGAGCCCCTTCTTCACCGCCTCGTCGTAGGTCTTGCCTTCGTACACCGAACTCTTCGCCATGTTGTCCCCGTTTCTCGGACGCCGTTCACCGGATGGAGGCGCGGCCCCGTGGGCGCGCCGAAGGAGGCGTCAGCGAGCGGACCTTGAACGTGGCCCCTCGGCGCGGCGGATTCGCGCGGCGCTCGCCCGGAAGGAGAACGAGCCGCCAGCGCGCGTCGCGTGCGCAGCCGGAAGTGCCGTGGATGAACGACGGGTCAGCTTACTTCGGCGCGGACCCCGTCCGCCACGCCGAAGGCCGCGAACGCCCGCTATCGGCGCGAGCGCCCCTTTCCGGAGGCTTCCGCCGGCGCCACCACCACGGTGGAGGCGTCCTCGCCGCGCATCGCCAGCCACTGCTGGAGCGCGGTGAGCACGTTCATCACGGTCCAGTAGAACACCAGTCCGGAGGGCAGGTTGTAGAAGATGACCAGCATGACGGCGTTCATCATGTACATGGTCGGGGCCTGCCGCGGATCGGTGGGCGTGAACCGCTGCGAGAGGAAGCCCGTGGCCGCCATCAGGATGGGCAGCACACGGATCGGCAGCCCCATGACCGTTACCAGCTGGTCCGGGGCGGAAAGGTCGTGGATCCAGGCCACGAAGGGCGCCTGGCGAAGGTCGATGGCGTTCGAGATCACCGCGTACATGGCGAAGAACAGCGGCATCTGCAGCAGCATCGGCAGGCAGCCGCCCGCCGGGTTCACGCCGTTCTCGCGGTAGAGCGCCATGGTCGCGGTGTTGAGCGCCTGCGCGTCGTTCTTGTACTTCTCCTTGATGCGCTCGAGCTCCGGCTGCAGCCGCTGCATGGCGCGCATGCTCTTCATGCTCGACATGTTGAGCGGGTGGAGCGCCAGCCGCACGAGCGTCGCGAGCAGCAGGATCGTGATGCCGAAGTTGCGCACGACGCCGTTGATGCCGCGCAGCAGCCAGAGCAGGAACTTGCTCACCGGCACGAGCCAGCTGAAGCCCATGTCGACGGCGCGCTCGAACTCGAGCGTGCCGCTCTCGCGCGCGAGCGCGAAGTAGTCGGACGGGCCGAAGTAGGTCGTGAAGCGCTGGACGCCCTCGCCCGAGGCGGGCAGCGGCATGACGAGGGTGCCCTCGGCGCCGGGCTCGGTGGGCTTCGTGCCGGCGGGCCGGTGGCGCAGCTCCTCGGCGTCGAGCGAACGCGCGAAGCCGCCCGCGAGCGCCGAGCGGCCCTCGACCGCGGCCGAGCCGACCAGGCCCGCGAAGTAGTGACTCTGCACGCCCGCCCAGTGGGCGACCCCCTCGTGCACCTTCGGCGGGCGGCCGACGAGCCCGCCGGCGCCGTCGCGGTGCAGGTCCTTGCCGACGAGGCTCACCGCGCGCAGGCCGCGCAGGTCCGTCTGGTAGCTCGACTCGTTGCGCAGGCCCCAGGAGCGCACGGTGAGTGAGTAGTCCGAGAGCCGCCACGCCGGCGGCAGCCGGCGCGTCTCGACCTCGAGGTCGAGCAGGTAGGTGTCGGGCCGCACGCGCCAGGTCTGGCGCACGAACCCGCCGCTCGTATCGGCGCTCGTGAACGTGAGCGTGCGCACCGCCCCCGCGGCGTCCGTGCTCTCGCTCACCGCGTACATGGACTGCGCGAGCGAGCG
>JBAIWU010000764.1:0-5681 GCA_037917155.1 Candidatus Eiseniibacteriota bacterium | reverse complement strand
AGGAGCCGGCGCGCGCGCCGCTGCGGCTCACGCTGGACGAGGCGGTCCGGCGCGCGCTCGCGAACGGACCCGAGGCGCGCTCGGCGCGCGCCGCCGTCGGCGTCGCCGAGGGCCAGGTCAAGGAGGCCACCGCGCAGGCGCTGCCGCAGGTCACCGGCACCGTGACCTACGACCGCACGTTCGCGTCCATCTACCAGAACCTGAGCTCGGATCCCCAGCTCGGCTCGATCTTCGAGCACAGCGCGTTCGCGGCGGTGAACAGCTGGAACGCGAACCTGACCGCGCACCAGGTGATCTGGGCGGCGGGCCGCGTCGGCGCCGCGATGTCCGGCGCCCGGGCGGTGCGCGTCGCCAGCCGCGCGACGCGCGACGAGGCGCTCGCCGACATCGGGCTGCAGGTGCGCAGCACGTACCTGGAAGCGAGCTACGCCCGCGACGTGCAGGCGATCGCCGAGGACGGGCTCGAGCAGGCGCGCGCGCACCTCGAGCAGGTGAAGCTCTTCCACGGCCAGGGCTCGCGCTCCGAGTACGACCTGCTGCAGGCGCAGGTCGACGCGGCCAACCAGGAGCCGGCGGTGGTCGCGGCGCGCAACGCCGCCGACCAGGCGCTGCTCCAGCTGCGCCGGCTCATGAACGTGCCGCTGACGCAGCCGGTCGCGCTCGTCACGCCGCTCGCGTTCGAGGGCGGCCAGGTGCCGGTGCTCGCCGCCGAGCCGGCCGACGGCGCCACGCGCGCCGCGCTCGCGGGCGCCGACGCGACGGTGCAGGCGCGCCGGCAGGCGCTGCGCTACGAGCGCGCCCAGCGCTGGCCGAAGCTCACCGCGAACGCCACCGTCTCGCAGCAGGCGTACCCGACGAACACGTTCCCGACCAAGCACGACTTCGTGCACGCGGCCGACGGCTCGCTGCAGCTCGAGTGGCCTCTGTTCCAGGGCTTCCGCACGTTCGGAACCGTGGAGCGCGCCACCGCCGAGCTGCGGCAGGCGGAGGCCGACCGCGACCGCGCGCGCGAGGGCGTCGCGCTCGAGGTCGAGCAGGCGCGGCAGAACGCGCGCGAGGCGCTCGCCACCCTGGCGGCGCGCCGCGGCACCGCCGAGCTGGCGCGCCGCGCACACCACCTCGCCACCGTGCGCTGGCAGAACGGGCTCTCGACGCAGCTCGAGGTCTCGGACGCGCAGCTCCGCATGCAGACCGCGCAGGTGAACGAAGTCGCCGCCATCAAGGACTACCGGGTCGCGCTGCTGCGGCTCGAACGCGCCACCGGCAAGCCGCTCGCGCTGACGAACCGGCCCATCGACGAACTGTCCTCCTTCATCCCCACCGACGGAGCACGCTGATGAACACGAAGTCCCGCTGGATGCTCGGAATCGCCGCCGTCGCGGCGCTCGCGACGGTCGCCGGCTGCGGCGGCAACGGCGAGATCGCCGACGCGCAGGTGCGCAAGGGCGCGCCCGCCGACACGGCGCTGCTCGCCGCGGCCGACGTCGCCACCGCCTCGCGCGCCGACCTCACCTCCGGCGTGCCCGTCTCGGGCCCGCTCGCCCCGGGCTGGCGCGCGCGCGTCACGGCGCCGCTCGACGACGTCGTGCAGGACGTCCTCGTGCGGGAGGGCCAGCGCGTCACGAAGGGCCAGGCGCTCGCGCGCTTCCGGCTCGGCGCGGTGGAAGCCGCCGCCGCGAGCGCGCACGCCGCGCTGCGCAGCGCCGCCGCCGACTGGGACCGGCAGAAGAACCTGCTCCACGAGGGCGCTGTGAGCGAGCGCGACGTCGAGGCCGCGGAGGCCGCCTACCGCGCGGCCGCGGCGCAGGACGAGGTCGCCTCGCGGCGGCTGCAGGACGCGACCGTGCGCGCGCCCGGCGCCGGCACGGTGACGACGCGGTCCGTCCAGAGCGGCGACCGCGTGAGCAGCGGCGATCCCATGTTCGTGATCGCCGACACGCGCGAGCTCGAGCTCGAGGCGACCGTGCCCAGCGACTACATCGCGCAGGTGCGGATCGGCGCGCCGGTGACGCTCGCCGTCTCCGGCTTCGGCGACGCCGCCATCAGCGGGCGCGTGGCGCGCATCAACGCCACGGCCGACCCGGCGACGCGGCAGGTCAAGGTGTACGCGACCGTGCCCAACCCGGGCGGCCGGCTCGTGGGCGACCTCTACGCCACGGGCGCCGTGGTCGTGGGCCGCGCGACGAACGCGCTGTCCGTGCCCGCGCCGGCGGTGCGCCGCGAGGACTCGCGCGCCGTCGTGTGGGTCGTGGGCCCCGACCAGCGCGCGGCCAAGCGCACCGTGCGCACGGGGCTGCGCGACGAGCGGCTCGACCGCGTGCAGGTGCTCGACGGGCTCGCCGAGGGCGAGCGCGTGATCGTGGGCACCACCGAGGGCCTCGTGCAGGGCCAGCCCGTGCGCATCTCGGGCCGGGAGGGCTGATCCGTGTTCCTCTCCGACCTGTCCATCAAGCGCCCCGTGCTGGCGACCATGATGGTCATGGCGCTCGTGGTGCTGGGCGTCTACAGCTACCGGCGCCTGAACGTCGACATGTTCCCCAACGTCGACTTCCCCTACGTCGTCGTCACGACCGAGTACCCCGGCGCGTCGCCCGAGGTGGTCGAGCGCGAGGTGACCAAGCGCATCGAGCGCGAGGTGAACTCGATCGAGGGCGTCAAGCGCGTGTTCTCGTATTCGAACGAGGGCTACAGCCAGGTCCTCATCGAGTTCCAGCTCAAGACCCGCTCGCTCGACGCGGCCGCGGACGTCCGCGCGAAGGTCGACGCGATCCGCAACGACCTGCCCCGTGACATCGACCCGCCCGTCATCGCGCGCTTCGACCCCGCGTCGCAGCCGATCATGGCGTTCGCGGTCAGGGGGCCCGGCTGGGCGCTGCGCGACCTGACCCGGCTCGCCGAGGAGGACATCAGCCGGCGGCTGCAGAGCATCCCCGGCGTCGGCAGCGTGACGGTGGCCGGCGGCGTGCGGCGCGAGATCCACGCGCTCATGCTGCCCGACCGCATGCGCGCGCTCGACATCTCGCCGGACATGGTCGTGGCCGCGCTCGAGCGCGAGAACACCGACGTCCCGGCCGGCCGCGTGCAGCGCGGCGCGACCGAGGACCTCGTGCGCGTCAAGGGCCGCCTCGCCGATCCGCGCCAGTTCGAGAACATCGTCGTGACCACGCGCGGCGGCGTGCCGGTGCGGCTGTCGCAGGTGGCGCGCATCGAGGACGCGCAGGAGGAGGAGCGCGACGCGGCGTACGTCTCCGGCGAACGCACCGTCTCGGTCGAGATCCGCAAGGTCTCCGGCGGCAACACGGTCGAGATCGCGGACCAGGTGAACGCCGAGGTCGCACGACTCAACCGCACGCTGCCCGGCGGCGTGAAGATGACGATGGTGCAGGACAACTCGGTCTGGATCCGCCACTCGGTGGACGACGTGCAGAAGACGCTCGTCGAGGGCGCACTGCTGACGGTGTTCATCGTGTTCCTGTTCCTGAACTCGTGGCGCTCGACCGTGATCACCGGCCTCACCCTGCCGGTGTCGGTGACCTCGGCGTTCCTCGTCTTCAACCTGTTCGGCTTCACGCTCAACGTGATGACGCTCATGGCGCTCTCGCTCGCGATCGGCATCCTGATCGACGACGCGATCGTCGTGCGCGAGAACATCGTGCGCCACGTCGAGCGCGGCGAGGACCACATGGAGGCCGCGCGCAAGGGCACCGCGGAGATCGGTTTCGCCGTGATGTCGACGACGATGTCGATCGTGTGCGTGTTCGTTCCCGTCGCCTTCATGGGCGGCATCGTCGGGCGGTTCTTCTTCCAGTTCGGCATCGTGGTCGCGTTCGCCGTGAGCGTGTCGCTGTTCGTGTCGTTCACGCTGGACCCGATGCTGTCGTCGCGCTGGTACGACCCGCAGGCCGAGGGCCACATCCAGAAGGGGATCATCGGGAAGACGCTCCAGCGCTTCAACGACTGGTTCGAGAAGGTCGGCCACCGCTACAAGAACGGGATCCGCTGGGCGCTCGCGCACCGCGGGCTCACGCTGCTGATCGCGGTCGCGTCCGTGGTGGCGGCGTTCGCGCTGCCGGCCTTGGGCCTGGTGGGCGGCGAGTTCATGCCGCGCTCGGACTCCGAGGAGAGCTCGATCGTGTTCGAGACGCCGGTCGGCTCGTCCCTGGACTACACGCGCGACAAGGGCATGGAGATCGTCCGCTACCTGCAGCGGCGTCCCGAGGTGAAGTACACGTACATGACCATCGGCGGCTCGGCGCTCAACAACTCTGTCAACCGCGGCGCGATCTACGTCAAGATGACGCCCCATCGCGAGCGCCGGCTCGACCAGCAGCGGTTCGAGGCCGACATCCGCAAGGAGCTCGCGCGCTTCACCGGCTCGAACGCGCGCGTCATGCAGATCGGCGTGGTCGGCGGCGCGGCGGCGCCGATCGTGATCCGGCTGAACGGCCCCGACCTCGCCACGCTGCAGCGGATCTCCGACCAGGCCATGGCCCGCATCCGCGACGTGCCCGGGCTCGTCGAGCTGCACTCCTCGCTCGAAGGCCGCAAACCCGAGTGGGTGGTGGACGTGAACCGCGACCTCGCCGCGAACGTCGGGCTGAGCATTGGCCAGATCGGCAACGCGCTCCGGCCCGTGCTCGCGGGCCAGAAGGCGGGCGACTGGGAGGACCCGACGGGCCTGTCGCACGACGTCGTCGTGCGGATGGCGCCCGAATACCGCGAGAGCCGACAGGACATCGAGCGCCTGCCGATCGCGACCGGCCAGGTCGACCGCGCGACCGGCGCGCCGGTGATGGTGCCGCTCGGCCAGGTGGCCACGCTCCACCGCGGCAGCGCCCCGGCGCAGATCGACCGCGACAAGCTCGAGCGCGTCGCCTCGCTCACCGGCAACTTCGAGGGCCGGCCGCTCACCTCGGTGACCGGCGACATCCAGGCACGGCTCTCGAAGATGGACCTGCCGCCCGGCTACCGCTTCGACTTCGGCGGCGAGCAGCAGGACTTCGTCGAAACCGTGGGCTACATGCTGGAGTCGCTCTCGCTCGCCGTGATCCTGCTCTACCTCATCCTCGCAAGCCAGTTCGGCGACTTCCTCAAGCCGCTCGCGATCATGCTTTCGCTGCCGATGTCGCTGGTCGGCGTGATGATCGCGCTCGCCCTCTCGCGCGGCACGCTCAACATGATGAGCATGGTCGGCATCATCATGCTGATGGGCCTCGTGGTGAAGAACGCGATCCTGCTCGTCGACTTCACGAACCAGGCGCGCGCGCGCGGTGCCGACCGCGTCACCGCGCTGGTCGAGGCGGGCGACCTGCGCCTGCGGCCCATCGTCATGACCACGCTCGCGATGGTGTTCGGCATGCTGCCCACGGCGATCGCGCTCGGCGCGGGCGCCGAGTTCCGGGCGCCCATGGCGCGCGCCGTGATCGGCGGGCTCATCACCTCGACGCTGCTCACCCTGATCGTGGTCCCGGTCGTGTACACGTACCTCGACGACTTCGGCGCCTGGTGCGGCGCGTGGGCGAAGCGCTTCTTCTCCGAGCCGGAGAAGGCCGGGGCGCCCGTGCGCACCGAGGTGCCGGTGACGCCGGCCCCCGAGCCGGCGCGGCCCGCGCCCGCGTACGGCGAGCCCGCGCCGCACGGCGCGACCGGCGACTGAGGCGCGGAGCATCGCGTTGGGGGCG
>JBAIWU010000763.1:0-3763 GCA_037917155.1 Candidatus Eiseniibacteriota bacterium | reverse complement strand
CGCGTCGCAGCATACGCGGCCCCGGCCCGCGACGCGAACCCCGCTCCGCCCGGACGACGACGGGGGCCGGGACGCGTGGTCCCGGCCCCCGAGCGGTCGCGATCGGGCTAGCGGCGGTCGCTCTCGGCGGCCGAGCCCCGCACCGCCGCCTGCGCCGCGGCCCGGCGGGCCAGCGGGACGCGGAACGGCGAGCACGAGACGTAGTCGAGGTTCGTGCGGTGGCAGAACTCGACGCTCGCGGGATCGCCGCCGTGCTCCCCGCAGATGCCGACCTTGAGCTTCGCGCGGGTCCTGCGGCCGTGCTGCACCGCCCACTCCATGAGCAGGCCCACGCCCTCCTGGTCGACCGAGACGAACGGGTCGCCCGGAAGGATCTTGCGGTTGACGTACTCCGGCAGGAACTTGCCGGCGTCGTCGCGCGAGTAGCCGTAGGTCATCTGCGTGAGGTCGTTGGTGCCGAAGGAGAAGAACTCGGCCTCCTCGGCGACACGCCCGGCCGTGAGCGCCGCGCGCGGGATCTCGATCATGGTGCCGACGAGGTAGTTCAGCTTCACGCCCTTCACCGCCATGGTCTCCTCGGCCACGCGCCGCACGATGGCACCCTGGTCCTTGAGCTCCTCGACCGTGCCGATGAGCGGGATCATGACCTCGGGCACCACGTCGCCGCCCTCCTTCACGACCTGGCAGGCGGCCTCGAAGATGGCCCGCGCCTGCATCTCGGTCACCTCGGGATAGGTGATGCCGAGCCGGCAGCCGCGGTGGCCCATCATCGGGTTGAACTCGTGCAGCTGCTCGACGCGGTGGAGCAGCTCGGGCATGCCCTTCTTGAGCTGCGCCACGGTCAGCCGGTACTTCTTCGCCATCTCCTTCTTCTGCGCGGCGGTCGCCCGCGGCAGCAGCGCGATGTCGACCATGAGCTCCTCGCGCTTGGGCAGGAACTCGTGGAGCGGCGGATCCAGCGTGCGGATCGTGACCGGGTAGCCCTTCATGGCCTTGAACAGCCCGTAGAAGTCCTTGCGCTGGAACGGCAGGAGCTTCGCGAGCGCGCCCTTGTAGGCCTTCAGCGGCACCGCGAGCTCCTTCCGGATGGCCGCGACCTCGGCCTTGAGCGCCTTGTTGTCGGGGCCCGTCGAGCCCTCGAGCGCCTTCTCCTTCGCCGCGAGCTTCTCGTTCAGCGCCTTCACCGCCGGCGCCGCCATGATCATCTGCACGACGTACGGCAGCCGGTCCTCGGCGAAGAACATGTGCTCCGTGCGGCAGAGGCCGATCCCCTCGGCGCCGAACTCGCGCGCCTTGATCGCGTCGCGCGGGATGTCGGCGTTCGAGCGCACCTTGAGCCGGCGGTGCTTGTCGGCCATGGCCATGAACTCGCCGAACTCGCCGCTCACCTCGGCCTCGATCGTGTGCACGGCGCCCAGCATGACGCGGCCGGTCGAGCCGTCGATCGTGATCCAGTCGCCTTCCTTCACGACCAGCTTGTCGACGGTCATCGTGCGGTTCTTCTCGTGCACGTGGATCGCGCTCGCGCCCGAGACGCACGGCTTGCCCATGCCGCGCGCGACGACGGCCGCGTGGCTCGTCATGCCGCCGGTGGCGGTCAGGATGCCCTGGGCCGCGTCCATGCCGTGGATGTCGTCCGGCGTCGTCTCCTTGCGGACGAGGATGACCTTGTGCTTGCCCTTGCCCATCTCGGCCGCGGTGTCGGCGTCGAACACGGCCCGGCCGACGGCGGCGCCCGGCGACGCCGAGAGGCCGCGCGCGATCACGTTGACCTTCGCCTTCGGGTCGAGGCGCGGGTGCAGGAGCTGGTCGAGCGAGGCGGGCTCGACGCGCAGGATGGCCTCCTCCTCGGTGATGAGGCCCTCGTTCACCATGTCGACCGCGATCTTGACGGCGGCCTGCGCGGTCCGCTTGCCGTTGCGCGTCTGCAGCAGGAAGAGCTTGCCCTCCTGGATCGTGAACTCGAAGTCCTGCACGTCGCGGTAGTGCTTCTCGAGGCGCGTGGTGATGTCGCGGAGCTGCCGGTACACCTCCGGCATCTCCTTCTCGAGGTCCGCGATCGGGTGCGGCGTGCGGACGCCGGCGACGACGTCCTCGCCCTGCGCGTTGGTCAGGTACTCGCCGTAGAACTGGTGCTCGCCGGTGGACGGGTTGCGCGTGAAGCCCACGCCCGTGCCCGACGTGTCGCCCATGTTGCCGTAGACCATCGCCTGCACGTTGACGGCGGTGCCGATGTCGTCGGGGATGCCGTTCTGGCGGCGGTAGTAGATCGCGCGGTCGTTGTTCCACGAGCGGAACACGGCGTCGCGCGCGAGCGCGAGCTGCTCGAGCGGGTCCTGCGGGAAGTCGCGGCCCGCGCGCTTGCGCACGTGGCGCTTGAAGTCGAGCGTCAGCGTCTGCAGGTCGGCCGCGGTGAGCTCGGTGTCGAGCCTGACCCTGCGCTTGTGCTTGAGCGCCTCGATCAGGTGCTCGAACTCGCTCTTCTCGAAGTCCATGACGACGGACGCGAACATCTGGATGAACCGGCGGTAGCAGTCCCACGCGAAACGCTCGTTGCTCGTCTTCGCGGCGAGCCCCTCCACGGAGCGGTCGTTCAGGCCCAGGTTCAGGATCGTGTCCATCATGCCGGGCATCGAGAACTTGGCGCCCGATCGCACCGACACCAGCAGCGGGTCCGCGGGGTCGCCGAGCGTCTTGCCGATCGACGCCTCGAGCCGCGCGAGCGCCTCGGCCTGCTGCACGGCGAAGTCCGCCGGCAGCTGCCGGCCGTGCGCGTAGTACGACCGGCACACGCCGGTCGTGATCGTGAAGCCGGGCGGCACCGGCACGCCCGCGTTGGTCATTTCGGCGAGTCCGGCGCCCTTGCCGCCCAGGACGTCCTTCATGCCGCCGTTGCCCTCGGCCGCGCCGTCACCGAAGCAATACACGTACTTCTCGCTCATTCCGTTCTCCGTGCCGCCGGAAGTGGCGGCATTTTCTAGCGTGCTCATGTCAGTAGTCCCTCCTCGGGATGTTGACGCGAGCATAGCGAGCGGCCGGTGGCGTCACAAGCCACCGGCCGTCGGGGTTACATCCGTGTTTCAACCGCGAATGACGCGTCAACGCGCGAGGTCGAGCGGCGGGCTGAACAGGTGCATGTCGACGTGCGGATTGACGGAGGCCGAGCGGGTGATGACGTGTGAATTCCGCTGGCCGTCGACCGCGCGGTCCTCGGAGAACGGCAACAGGAGCCCGTTCACCGGACGGAAATCGGTCAACAGACGGCGCTCGTGCCAGGTGGGGCCGGCGCCCAGCAGGCCGTCGATCGCGACGACGCGGTGCGTCGAGGAGTCGATCGCGATCCGCTCGCGGGTGAACGGGCCGGTGAAGTCCACGAGGTCGCACGGGTGGCCGTCGATCGTCTCGGTCCCCCGCAGCGCCGGGCTCGCGCCCGGCGCGCTCGCCGCGCGCAGCTCGTGCACGAGGTCGGAATGGAAGATCACGCGCAGCGCCATGAGGCCGGCCGAGTCGAGCGGCGCGGTGACGACCGAGTCCGTGAGGATCATCGACCAGCCGCGCCGGCCCACCATGACCTGGCGCGACTCGAGCTTGAAGACCTTGTTCGCCGTCGCGAAGCTGTCGGGATCCACCCGCAGGTGGCTGAACTCCGCCGGGATCTCGCGCCCGTCCCGGTAGACGTACTCGTCGCCCTCGAGCACGAGCGTGTGCACGGCCTGGAGCGCCTTCGCGCCGCCGTGCGCCGCCACGGCCGCCGCGATCGCGG
>JBAIWU010000762.1:0-2907 GCA_037917155.1 Candidatus Eiseniibacteriota bacterium | reverse complement strand
AACCGGTCGACTCGCTGCGGCACTGGGACGACCACTGGGGCGAGGGCTCCGTGCCCACGGCGCTCGCGGTCGCCTGGGGCGAGAACGCCGTTCGCAGCGTCGCCGAAGCGGCCCGCGCCGCGGGCGTGTCGGCGCAGACGTACCTGGCCGAGCGCGCCACGCCCGCCGAGCGGCTGGGCCCGTTGTCCGCGGCGATCGACAGCCTCGCCGCGCGCTTCGGCACCTGGCGCGTCCCGTGGGGCGAGGTCAACCGCTTCCAGCGCTTCAACGACGACATCGCGCCCCGCTTCGACGACGCGATGCCCAGCATCCCGGTGCCGTTCACGTCGGGCATCTGGGGCTCGCTCGCCTCGTTCGGCGCCCGGCGCTACCCGGGCACGAAGCGCGCGTACGGCTCGAGCGGCAACAGCTTCGTCGCCGTGGTCGAGTTCGCCGACAGCGTGCGCGCGATGGCCGTCACCGCCGGCGGCGAGAGCGGCGACCCCGCCTCGCCGCACTTCGCCGACCAGGCTCGGCGCTACGCGGACGGCCGCCTGCGGGAGGTCTACCTCCGCCCCGACCAGCTCGCGGGCCACACCGAGCGCACGTACCACCCCGGCGAGTAGGCCCGGCGCGGCCGCGGCCTGGCGCGCGAACGGCTCGATGCCCTTGCCCTCGCATTCCCAGCCCGCTACGTTCCCCGCATGGAGATCCTCCCGGGCAAGTCCGTCTCGCACTACTCGATCGTGCGGCGCCTCGGCAGCGGCGGCATGGGCGTCGTCTATGAGGCCGACGACACCAGCCTCCGGCGCAAGGTCGCTCTCAAGTTCCTGCCCGGCGACATGGCGCGCGACACGCACTCGCTCGAGCGCTTCCAGCGCGAGGCGCGCGCGGCCTCGGCGCTCAACCACCCGAACATCTGCACGATCTTCGCGTTCGACCAGCACGAGGGCCAGCCGTTCATCGTGATGGAGCTGCTCGAGGGCGGCACGCTCGCGCAGGCGATGACCGGACAGCCGTTCGAGGTCGAGCGCCTGCTGGGCATCGCGATCCAGATCGCCGACGCGCTCGAGTCCGCGCACGCGCGCGGCATCGTGCACCGAGACATCAAGCCGGCGAACGTGTTCCTCAACGCGCGCGGGCAGGTGAAGATCCTCGACTTCGGCCTGGCCAAGGTCGAGGGACCGCACCGTCCGCAGGGCCCCGGCGGCCCCGACTCGCAGTTCGAGACCCTCGCAGGGGGCGCTGGGGAGCTGACGGTCCCCGGCACCACGGTGGGCACGGTGTCGTACATGTCGCCCGAGCAGGCGCGCGGCATGCTCACCGACGCGCGCTCCGACCTCTTCTCGCTCGGCACGGTGCTCTACCAGATGGCGACGGGCACGCTGCCGTTCACGGGCGAGACCTCCGCGGTCGTCTACGAGGCGATCCTGAACCGCGACCCGGCGCCGCCGGGCGAGCTCAACCCCGCGATGCCGCCCGAGCTGGGGCGCATCCTCGACAAGGCGCTCGAGAAGGACCGCACGCTTCGCTACCAGAGCGCGACCGACCTCAAGACCGACCTCATCCGCCTCCGCCGCGACCTCGACTCCGGCCCGAAGCGCGCGGCGGAGGGCTCGCGCGGCGGCTCGAAGCCCGCGGAGAAGTCGGTCGCGGTGCTCTACTTCGAGAACCCGAGCGGCGAGAAGGAGGACGAGTACTTCCGCGACGGCATCACCGAGGACATCATCACCGAGCTCTCGAAGATCCGCGGCCTGAACATCTTCTCGCGCCAGACCGTGCTCGCGTTCCGCGACAAGCTCGTGACCCCGGTGCAGATCGGCCAGCAGCTCAACGCGGCGTACGTCCTCTCGGGCAGCCTGCGGCGCGCCGGCAACCGGCTGCGGATCAGCGCGCAGCTCGTCGACGCGCACACCGACTTCCCGCTCTGGTCCGAGCGGTACGACCGCGAGATGAAGGACGTGTTCGAGGTGCAGGACGAGATCGCGCGCAAGATCGCCGAGGCGCTGCGCGTGACGCTCTCGCCGCAGGAGCAGGCCGCGCTCGAGCACAAGCCGACGGACAGCCTGCAGGCGTACGACCTGTTCCTGCGCGGCAAGAGCTACGCGCGCCGGCTGACACGGCAGGACCTCGAGTTCGCTCTGCAGATGTTCGAGAACGCGGTCTCCATGGATCCCAACTTCGCGCTCGCCTACGCCGCGATCGCGAAGGCGTGCGCGGAGTACCACTTCAACTTCCAGCGCGACGCCAAGTGGATCGGACGGGCCATGGCGGCGTCCCAGAAGGCCGTGATCCTGCGCCCCGACCTGCCGGAGGTGCAGATCGCGAACGCCTGGGTGCTCTACGCCGGCAACCAGTACGACGAGGCCGTCGACCGCGCCCGCCGGGCGATCGCCCAGAAGCGCGACTGCGAGGGCGCCTACTACCTGCTCGGCCGCGCCCTGTTCGCCGCGGGTCGCTTCCAGGAGGTCGCCGACATGGCCGAGGAGGCGCTCGCCGCGAGCAGCGACGACTACAACGTCTACGTGCCCATCACGAACTCGCTGGGCGCGCTGGGCAAGGCGGACGCGATGGCGAACCTGCGGCAGCGGCAGATCGCGGCGCTCGAGAACCACCTGAAGCCGGTCCCGGAGGACGCCCGGGCGCGCGTGCTGCTGGCCGAGTGCTACGCGTCGCTGGACCGCATGGACGACGCGCTGCGCGAGGCGAACCTGGCGATCGCGCTGCGCCCGAACGAGGCGACGGTGCTCTACAACCTCGCCTGCACGTTCTGCGCGATGCACCGCAAGCCCGAGGCGCTCGACGCGCTCCGCAAGGCCTGGAATGCCGGCTTCAAGGAGTCGGACTGGGCGCGCCGGGACCCGAGCCTGGCGCTGCTGCACGACGACCCGGAGTTCCAGGCGCTCTACCCCGCCCCCTCCGCGGGCT
>JBAIWU010000761.1:0-5561 GCA_037917155.1 Candidatus Eiseniibacteriota bacterium | reverse complement strand
GGACAAGCGGCGGCCTGAGATCACACCCGTCGAACCTGAACTGGTTAGAACCAGCGTAGGGAAACGGCCAAGACGATTCGGTTGTCCCCGAGTTGCCTCCAGACGCCGTCCCTTCGCGGGCGGCGTTTCGCGCGTCACGGGCGCGGCGCCGGCCGGAAGGCGTCGTGATGTTCAGCTCCAGTCCGCTCGACTGGGCCCTCATCGCCCTCTACTTCGGGCTGCTCGCGTTCATCTGGGTTCGGCGCTTCGGCGCGCACCCGGCCAACGACGACTACTTCGTCGCCGGCCGGGCCGTGACGCTGCCGGCGTTCGTCGCCACGCTCGTCACGACGTGGTACGGCGGCATCCTGGGCGTGGGCGAGTACGCGTGGCGCTACGGGCTCTCGAACTGGCTCGTGTTCGGCGTGCCCTACTACGTCGGCGCGCTGCTGTTCGCGCTCGTGTTCGCGCGCCGCGCGCGCGAGGCGCGCCACTACACGATCCCGGACCTGCTGCACGCGCACTACGGCCGCGGGCCGGCGTTCGTGGGCGCGCTCGTCGTGTTCCTCCAGTCGGCGCCGTCGGCGTACGTGCTCATGCTCGGCACGCTGTTCGCGGCCATGTTCGGCGCGCCGCTCGTGCCGTGCATCGTGGCCGCGGCCGTGCTGTCGGTCTTCTACGTCGACCGCGGGGGCCTGCGCACGGTCGTGCTCACCGACCAGATCCAGTTCGTGCTCATGTACGGCGGCTTCGCGGTCATGCTCGCCTTCCTCGTCGCGCGCCACGGCGGCCTGGGCTTCCTCGTGCCGCGCGTGCCGGCGACGCACTGGGTGTGGCACGGGGGCAATCCGCCGGCGGCGATCTTCGTGTGGTACTTCATCGCGCTCTCGACGCTCGTCGATCCCGGCTTCTTCCAGCGCGCGTTCGCGGCGCGCGACCCGGAGGTGGCGCGCCGCGGCGTGCTGTGGTCGATCGTCTTCTGGATCCTGTTCGACTTCATGACCACGTTCACCGGCATCTACGCGCGCGCCGTGCTGCCGTCGCTGCGGGACCCCGTGTTCGCGTTCCCCGAGCTGGCGCGCGTGACGCTGCCGCCGGTGGCGCTGGGGCTCTTCTACCTGGGCATGATCGCCACCGTGATGAGCACGATCGACTCGTACGCGTTCATCGCCGCGACCACGGTGGGCCGCGACCTGCTCTGGCGGCTGCGCGGCGAGCAGCCGGCCGACGCGCAGCCGGCGCTCTCGCGCGTCGGCCTCTGGATCGCGACCTCGTTCGCGACCTGGCTCGCGATCGTCAAGCCCACGGTGATCGGGCTGTGGCACGACGTGGGCTCGATCGTGACGCCGACGCTGCTGCTGCCGGTCGGCCTCGCGCTCACGGGCCGCGCCCGGCTCGGGTCGGGCGCGACGCTCGTCCTGATGCTGCTGCCGTTCGCCGTCTCGCTCGCCTGGGTGCTGGCGAAGAACCTCTCCCCCGCGCAGGGCGCGGACTACCCGCTGTCCATCGAGCCCATCTACGCCGGGCTCGGCGTGTCGCTCGTCACGTGGCTCGCCGGGCTCGCGCTGCAACGCAAGGAGCTGCGTCCATGAGACCGTCCCCCGTCGCCCTCGCCCTGGCCGCCCTCGTCCTCGCCCCCTTCCCCGTGCGCGCCGAACAGGCGTCCACGGATACGCTGTCGCGCGTCGTCACCATGCCCCCCGTCGAGGTCAGCACCTCGCGGGTTTCGGACCGTTCCCCGGTCGCGCACACGACCGTGGGCCGTGCGGCCCTGCAGCGAGCCGACTGGGGGCAGGACACGCCCATGCTGCTCGCGCAGCTCCCGGGCGCGTACGCGTACTCCGACGCGGGCAACGGCATCGGCTACTCCTACCTCTCGGTGCGCGGCTTCCCCCAGCGTCGCATCAGCGTGCTCGTCGACGGCGTGCCGCTCAACGATCCCGAGACGCACGAGGTGTGGTGGATCGACCATCCCGACCTGCTCTCGAGCACGCAGCAGGTGCAGCTCCAGCGCGGCGTGGGATCGGCGCTCTACGGGGCCGCGGCGCTCGGCGGCACCGTGGACATCCAGACCGGGCCCGCGAGCCCCGATCCCCATTTCCGCGCCGAGTTCTCGGGCGGCTCGTACGCGACGCGCCGGCTCGTGCTCGAGGGCGAGTCGGGCGTGACTCCGAATGGCTGGAGCCTGTACGGCCGCTACGCGCGCATCGAGACCGACGGCTACCGCCAGCAGTCGTGGTCGAAGCTGTGGTCGTACGACTTCAGCGCGCGCCACGTCGACGCGAACCAGTCGTGGACGTTCAACCTCTTCGGCGGTCCCGAGAACACGCACCTCGCGTACGTCGGCATCCCGTACCTGAACGAGGACGACCACCTCGTGAGCCTGCTGGGGCCCGGCACGCGCACGTACAACCCGATCACGTTCCCCGGCGAGCAGGACCACTACTTCGAGCCGCACTACGAGCTGCTGCACGACTGGGCGCCGCGTCCCGGGCTGGCGATCTCGCAGACGCTGTTCTACTTCGACGGCAGCGGCTACTACGACGAGCAGCGCTCCGGCCAGAACCTCGCCGACTACCGCATCGCCCCGTGGGCGACCACGGACACGACCGCGTTCGCTCCGTCGTACTACCAGCGCGACCCGAACACGGGCTTCCTCGTGCGCGACGCGCAGGGACGCGCGATCGTGGTCGCGGCCGACCTGGTGCGCCACCGCGAGGTGACGAACCGCCACTACGGCTGGGTGCCGCGGGCGCGCTTCACGCAGCGGCGCGGCGCGTTCACGCTGGGCGGCGAGCTCCGCTTCCACGACGGCCACCACGTGGGCACGGTGCTCTCCGGCAGCGGCCTGCCACCGGGCACCCCGCCGGGCATCGAGTACTACGACTTCCACCCGCGCACCCTCGCGGCCGGCGTGTTCGCGCGCGAGGAGTGGGACTGGACGCGCGCGCTGCGCGTCACCGCCGATCTCGCCTGGCGGCACTCGGGCTACGACTTCCGCGACGACCGCTTCGACCACGTGAGCTTCACGCAGACCTACGACTTCGCGCTGCCGCGGCTGGCACTCGCGTGGACGGCCTCGCCGTCGCTCGCGGCGTTCGCGTCCGTGGCGTACGCGAGCCGCGAGCCGGCGCTGACCGACCTCTACGAGGGCGAGGCCGTGGGCAGCGCCGAGCTGATCCGCAACGGCCGTCCGCTCGTGCAGCCCGAGCACGTGACCGATGCCGAGCTGGGCGGCACGTGGCGTTCCGGCGGCGCGGGCGTCACGGTGAACCTCTTCCGCATGGACTTCCGCGACGAGCTCGTGAGCGCCGGCCAGTACGACACGGACCTGAACGAGCCCATCACCGGCAACGCCGCGCGCTCGATCCACCAGGGCGCGGAGCTCGCGGGCACGCTGGCGATCCCCGCGGGCGTGGCGCGCGTCGAGCTGCACGCGAACGCGACGGTCTCGGACAACCACTTCGTGCGCTACACCGAGCACTGGGGCCCCACGAGCGCGGACGACGTCAACTACGACGGCAAGGCGCTGGGCTTCTTCCCCGCGACCATGGTGAACGGGGGCGGCCGCCTCGCGTGGCGAGGGCTCACTGCCGGGCTCGACGCCGCCTACACGGGCCGCATCTACGTGGACAACTCCGAGACGAAGGCCAACAGCATCCCGCCGCACACGGTGCTCGACGCGCAGGTGGGCGCGAGCCGCACGGTCGGCGCCCAGCGCGTCGAGGCGACGCTGCGCGTGCTCAACCTGCTCGACCGCGAGTACGCGACCGGCGGCTGGGTCGATTACGACCCGACGACGCCCGGCAACTGGGTGCCGTGGCTCACGCCGGCGGCGAAGCGCAATTGGATCGCGTCGCTGCGCATGGACTGGTGACTCCCGCGCGCGGGAGGGCCGGCGCTATCCCTTGCCGCGCTGGCCGAGCAGGATGTTGAGCCCGACCGCGATCAGCACGAGCGGCCAGAGCTTCCAGACGCTGCCCATGTGCACGATGCCGAGGTTGGCGAGCAGCAGCGCGACGCCCACGGTGAGCATCGCGAGCGGGCCGAACGGGCTGGCCGGCCGCTCGATCAGGTTGAGCAGCCCGGCGATGATGAGGATCGCGGGCCACCACGTGTGGAACACCTGGCCGAAGTGCAGCGCGCCGAGCTGGTCGGCGAGGAACAGCCCGCCGAGCACGACGAGCATCACACCCGAGAACGGAATGCGCGGACCCGAAGCCATCGTTGCCCCTCCCTGGCGTCGCGTGGAGGCGGCAGGATGCCACGCGGCCGCCGCGGCGCAAAGCGCGGCGGGCCCCCGGGCCGTCGTCCGGCCGGGGGCCCGCGCGATCGGCGAGGCGCCTACTTGGAGTCGATCGTGACGCTGGTGATGTTGAGCGGCGAGAGCGGGGGGCCGTCGCTCGGGTTGCCGGCGGCCTCGAGCTTCTTGACCACGTCCATCCCTTCGACCACCTGGCCGAAGATCGAGTACTTCATGTCGAGGCTGGGGTAGGCGCGGAACATGATGAAGAACTGGCTGCCGTCGGTGTTGGGGCCCGCGTTGGCCGTCGAGACGACGCCGGCGGCGTCGTGCTTGACGCCCGGGCTCACCTCGGTCGCGAACTGGTACCCGGGGCCGCCCGAGCCGTTGCCCGCCGGGTCGCCGCCCTGCGCCATGAAGCCCTTGATGACCCGGTGGAACTTGAGGCCGTCGAAGAAGCCGAGCCGCGAGAGGTAGATGAAATTGGTCACGTGCATCGGCGCGACCTTGGGCTTGAGCTCGATCACCATGGTGCCCACGTTCGTGGTCATGTGGGCGTAGTACTTCCTGGCCGGGTCGAACGTGACGACCTTCGGCATCGGCAGCTTCTGCTTCCAGCCCGGCGCCGTCTTGTCGACCTTCGCCGCGGCGATCTGCGCGTCGATCGCGGCGATCGCCTTGTCCGTCGAGACCGCCATCTTCGCGGGCTTCTCCTTGGCGGCCTTCGGCTTCGCCGCGTCGTCCGCGCGGACCGGCGCCGAGACCAGCGCGACCGCCAGCGTGGCGGCGGCGAACAGCGACAGCGTGACGATGCTCGAACGCTTCATGGAGCCTGTTCCTCCTCAAGGGGTGTCCACGACAGGGAGTCCGGTTGCCGTCCAACGGGCGCGGAGCATGCCGCCACGCCCCCGCCGTGACAAGTGGGGGCGTCAGGCCGGGGCGAAAGTGCACAGGGCGTTGACATGCCGCGCGCGGGCCTCGGATAATGCGCGTCCGCACGATGTCGCGCGCGTCGCGACGTCCGGGCGGCGCCGACGGCCCGCGCGGCTGCCGCGACTCTCCCGCCCGTCCGAGGAGGCGCTCTCATGCCCGAGGAACGCGTTCCGGCGCCCGCCGGGACCGCAGCCGTCGCCGCGACGGCGCCGGACCCGGCCGCCACGCCCGAGTGGCTGCGCGGGGCGCTCGCGCGCCGCGACGAGCACGGCGCGTCGCAGCTGTTGACCGGCCACCTCGCCGGCCTCGACGACGAGGGCCGGCTCCTGTTCCAGCCCGAGGGCGCCGCCGAGGCGTTCGCGGTCGGCATCGGCGCGGACCTCTCCGACGGCGTGCTCGTGCGCGC
>JBAIWU010000760.1:0-2720 GCA_037917155.1 Candidatus Eiseniibacteriota bacterium | reverse complement strand
GGAACCCCGCGCGCGCGTTCTACGAGCGCATGGGCGCGGTGCCGTCGGGGGGCGGGTTCCTGAAGTACGGCATGGACGCGGACGCCATGCGGAGGCTCGTGGAGGGCTGAGCCGGATGCCCCGGGCCGGGTGTCGGCCCGGGCGACAGTTCCCAGCGATCCGGCCCGGGGCGGGTTCGGCCGGAACCTCCGCATCGGAGCGCAAGCCGCTGCGACCGGGCTGGTTGAATCGCGGCCCGGCTGCGGGGCACGAGGCTTGCGTAAAACCCCTCGGAATGGATTGCCTTCGCTTCCCCGGTCGCGCCCGGCCCCTGGTGCTCGCGTGCACGATCGTCGCGTTCGCAGCCGCCACGGCCGGCGCACAGACGACGTGGATCACGCGCGTCCCGCCCGAACGCCTGCTCCAGTGGCAGCCGCGCACGGCGGAGGATTTCGCGCGCGCGCGCGAGGACCTGTTCGGGCCGCGGCCGGCGGGCGCCGCTGTCGCCGCGGCGCAGCCGGTCTTGTCCGGCGCGACGGCCGCCAGCGGCCCCATGAGCTGGTCGGAGGTGGGGCCGCCCGCGCGCACGGGGCACCTGACGGTGCTCGACACGCGCCGGCACCGGATCGTCCTCCTGGGCGGACTCGGGGCGTACGATCCGTGGGGCAATGTGTGGACGCTCGATCTGGGGACCGGAGCGTGGTCGCGGATCGCGTCGCTGCCGTTCAGCTCGACCGGCCTGTGGGGCGGGCCGACCGTCCAGGCGGCCGTGTACGACTCGGTGCGCGACCGGATCCTCGTGATCCATCGGGATGCGCAGGCCGAGGTCGAGGCGCTCGCGCTGGGTGGCAGCGCGGCCTGGACCCACGTCTGGACCGGCTCCGTCCCCTTCGCGGCCGCGGCGATCGACACCCGTCGCGACCAGCTCGCGCTCCTGGGAGGCTGGGACGCGTCGACGTCGAGGAACATCGTCGTCCGGATTCCGCTGGGCGCTCCCGATCCCGCCACGATCGACACGACGTCCGGTCCGCAGCCGCTGCCGCAGGGGTGGGGGTATGCGATCTACGAGCCGGCGAGGGACGCATTCGATGTCCTCTTCTGTCCCCTCGCGGTGAACCTGGCGTACTCCCCCGGCAGCACGCTCGCCCGGCTGCCCGCGTCCGGGACCCCGGTGTGGCAGACCCTCGGCCTGCCCGCGCTTCCTTACGGAGACCAGCCGCAAGGGCTCGCGTGGGACGCAGCGCTCGACCGCATCCTGCTCCTCGACGTCACCTGCCAACTCGGTGCGGTCGACGGCTCCGGCGCGTTCGTCTCCTGGCTGACGCAGGGCGGCAGCGGGTACCGCTACGCGGCGGCGAGCTGCTTCGACCCGGCGACGCGGCGGTTCTTCGTCAGTGGCGGCTCCCTGCGGACCGGCCCGATGCCGAGCGTCCAGAGTCCGCTCCTGCTGTCGTCCTCCGTGGACAGCGTGGTCGTGTGGGCCGCGATGACGCCCGCTTCGATGGCCGCGGCGGGTGGCAACCCGGTCGCCGCCAGCGTGCCGGACTGGTTGGCGTCGGACGTCGTTGACGAGGCGGGGCACCGCAGGCTCGTGTGGAACGGGACGGGCCTCGAGGCGCGGCCGCTCGCGAACGGCGAGTCGGGGGCGGTGCTGGTCGGCGCCGAGTCCGATTCGGTCCCGCGGCCTCGATACGGCCAGTCCCAGGCGATCGATCCCGTGACCAACACCCTCTGGATGTACGGCGGCCAGGCCGCCGACGGCACCGGCGACCTGCTCTCCGACCTGTGGATGCTGCCCCTGGATCCGGGCGGCCGCTGGCAGCGGGTGCTGACGGCGGACCCGACACCGGGCCCGCGCCGGCTCGCGCGGATGATCTACGACGTGCCTCGCGCCCGCTTCCTGCTCATGGGGGGCGACAACCTGCAGGTGCGGTTCACCGACGCGTGGGAGCTGCGCGTCGATCCCGTCGCGGCGTTCCGGCAGCTGGCGGTCAGCGGCCCGATGCCCTCCTACCCCAGCGTCTACGTGGACATCTACGACGGGGACTTCTGGAGCGTGAGCAACGGGCTGACGCCCATCACGCGCTTCGTCGTCACCCTGAACTCGATCGACGTCGCGGCGGTCCAGCCGACGGGTGCCGACCTGCCGTCGTTCTACTTCTACGGCGTCGACTTCATCGGCTTCGACGCCGTCAACCGTCGCATGCTGTGGTTCCCCAACCACGGCGGCTACACGGCCGAGCTCGACCGGCTCGTGGCTGCGAACCTCGGAGGCCTGCAGGCCGACTGGGAGCAGCTGCCGGTGTCCGGCCCGACGCCTCCGGACCGCGCCTTCATGTCACGATGGATCGACGCCGCGACCGAGCGGGTGATCATCTCGGGCGGCGAGTACGACAACGGTCCTTACTTCGCCGACACCTGGGCGCTGCAGCTGCCGGCCGATCTGCCGACCGCCGTGCTCATCGCGCTGATCGACGCGCATTCGGACCGGCACGGCATCGCATTGCGGTGGAGCGTGAGCGCGCCCGTCGGAACGCCGTGCGTGGTCGAGGGCTCGACGGACGGCTCGAGCTGGACGGCGCTGGGCGACGCCGCGTGGAGCGGACCGGGCGAGGTGCGCTTCACGGCCGCGCCGCTGGCGCCGGGCGTGCGCGAGGCGTTCCGCCTGCGCGTCGCCGCCGCGCCCGTCGCGCAGCCGAGCGCGGCGGTGTGGCTCAGCGCGCCGGCGACGGCCGCCACGC
>JBAIWU010000759.1:0-1717 GCA_037917155.1 Candidatus Eiseniibacteriota bacterium | reverse complement strand
CTGCATCCCGTGTGCCACGTGGCGCGCGCCACGGGCTTGCGACGCCGGGCGCGGCGGCGGAGCGGCATCGCGCGCCCGCGGGCGCCGATCAACGGGCGCGACGGCCGCCAGTTCGCGCGGGAGGACCCGCGGCACGGGTGGGATGCCCCGAACGGCGCGCCCGCGCGGCCGCCCGCGCCCCGGCGCGCCGCGCCCGGGAACGCGCCCGGGCGCGCTGCAGGACGCAATGCCGCGCGCCGGATCGGGCACGCCTGCTCGTCGTCGACGCGGACAGCGTGCTGGCCGCCGAGCGGATAGGCCGGTTCGCGCAGCCCGTGGGCGGCGGGTGGCGAAGTGCACGGTCGGCGTCCCGAGGGCGCCAATTCCACGCGACGGGGGAGGTTCGGCGCCGGGGGTGTGCAGGGCATGTCGCTTGCCTTGACCCTCTCGTGGAGGTTTCACTCGTAGCAACCGGAGGCTGCCCGATCGACATGAGCGCTCACACCCCAACCGCGAAGCCCGGGCCGCAGTCGCCGGCGGGCGAGGAGCGCGAGGCCCAGATGGGGCTGCGGATGCGCCTGTGGCTCGCGTGCATCGCGGGTGGCGCGGTCGCGGGACTGGGCTCGCTGTGGGTGCTCGGCACGCGCATGCGGCCCGGGGACGGGAGCCCGCCCGAGCTGCTGGCGTGGCTCGCGGGCGTGGCGTTCGCCGCGGTGCTCGTGGGCGTCGTGATCGCGATGTGGCTCGATCATCACGTGGTCGGTCACCTGCGCGGGCTGGCGCGTGGCCTGGGCAGCGGGCGCGTGAGCGAGCTGCGCGGCCTGCCCTCGGCCTCGGGCTGGGGCGAGCTCTCCCAGCTCGCCGAGCTCTCGCAGCAGATTCTCGCGCAGCAGCGGCTCAACGCGCGCGCGGCGGAGGAGCTCGAGGCGATGCGCGTCCAGCTCGCGTCGCTGCACGGGGCGATCGACCGCTGGGTGCGCACCGAGGCGTGGGAGGCGCCTCCGCTCGCGGGCGGCCCGCTCGCCGAGGCGGGCGACGCGCTCGCGCGCGGCTTCGCGCGCCGGGCGGTGGTGGACGAGCAGAACGTGCAGGCCGCGCGGCAGGTCGCGACCGAGCTGGCCGCCGCGCTCGCGGACGCGCAGGAGTCGGCGGAGCAGGCCGAGCGCGGCTTCGTCGAGGCGACGGCGATGCTGACCACGGTGCGCGAGCTGCAGCGCCTCTCGGGCGAGCTGCAGGGCGCGCTCGTCACGGTCGGCGCCGCGACGGCTCCCCCCGACGAGACCGCCACGCGCGACGCGCTCGAGGATCTCGTCAAGGCGTCGCAGGAGAGCGTCGAGTCGATCGGGCGCGGCATGCTGCGCGTGCAGGACGTCGCGGATCTCGTCCAGCAGCTCGCGAACCGCGCGACGCTGGTGGCGATCCACGCCGTCTCGGGCGGTCGGATCGCCGGGGCGCCCGCCGAGGGGGACCTCGCCGACGAGCTCAAGGACCTCGTGCGCGACGTGCGCGAGGCGACCGAGCGGTCCACGCAGTACGCGCAGGAGGTCGAGGCGGCCGTGGCCGACGCGAGCCAGCGCATGCACGAGGCGCGCGGCCGAGCGGCGACGCGCCTCGAAGCGCGCGCGGCGGCGCCCGCGCCCGTGGCGGGCGGCCGCGGGTGGGACGACGCGCAGCGGCTGCTCGAGCGCGTGCGCGAGATGGTCCAGGACGCCGCGCGCAAGGGCGAGCGGCTCTCGGC
>JBAIWU010000758.1:0-3935 GCA_037917155.1 Candidatus Eiseniibacteriota bacterium | reverse complement strand
ACGCCGCCCACGATGATCGTGCGCTCGGCCATGCCCGGCAGCGACGCGATGCTGACGTGGCGGTTGCCGTCGAACAGGATGTCCTCGTAGACCTCGTCGGCGTAGATGCGCACCTGCGGCGGCGCCTTGCGCAGGATCACCGACGCGATGTCCTCGAGCTGCGCCCGGGTGGCGACGCCGCCCGTGGGGTTCGAGGGAAAGTTGAGGATGATGATCCGCGTGCGCGGCGTGATGAGCGGCTCGAGGTCGGCGCCCGAGAACGCGAAGCCCGCCTCCTCGCGCAGGTGGAGCGGCACCGGCTTCGCGCCCACGTACGCCGTGAACGACTCGTAGATCGGGAAGCCCGGGCTCGGGTAGATCACCTCGTCGCCCGCGTTGCAGTACGTCTGCTGGCAGAAGCCGATCGGCGGCTTGGCGCCCGGGAACACGACGACGCGGTCGGCGGTCACCGGGATGCCGCGCGTGCGGCTCATGTGGCTCGCGATCGCCTCGCGCAGCGGCAGGATGCCCTGCGGGTCGACGTAGTGCGTCATGTCGAGGTCGAGGCAGCGCTTGACCTCGTCCACGATGTGCCTGGGCAATGGGAAATCGGGTTCTCCCAGGTTGCACTTGATGACCTTGTGGCCGGCGTCCTCGACGGCCTTGATGTACGGGCCGATCTTGAACGCGTTCTCGGTGCCGAGCTGCAGGGTGCGATCGGAGAAAAGGCCGTCCGGCAGCCGGGGCTGCGCGGGGCTCTCGGGCGTGTGCGTCGTCGAGGCGGTCATGGCTCGGGACTCCCGATGGAAAGGATCGCGATGCGGCGGTTCGCCGCGCGCGCGCAGCAGGCGAGCCCCGGTACGGGGCCCGCAAGGACGGTCGGAGTTCAGCCCCGACTCTGCGCCCGGGAAGGAGGGGCGCTCAACGGTACCAACGGCTACCGCGCGGCTGCCGCCGGCTGCGGCCTGACCAAGCCTGAACTCGCCCCGGGGCGAGTTCGCGTGGCGGCGGCGTGACGCGGCGGCCGCGCCCGCGGGCCCTGCAGAAATGCGCCGGCGCCCCGGGAACGAGGGCCCGGGGCACCGTGGCGCTTCGCGATATGGGAGGGGCCTATTCCAGCACGACCATCCGCGACGTGACCGTGCGGGCGCCGGCCTGAAGGCGCACGAAGTAGAGGCCGCCGTGCAGGCCCGTGGATCGGAACGGCACGACGTAGGCGCCGGGCGCCACCCAGGCGCCGTGCACCGGGCTCGCCACGCGACGGCCGGCGGCGTCGAAGACGTCGATCGAGACGCGCTCCGGCGTGGGCAGCGTGTAGCGGATCGTGGTCGTGGCGCGGAACGGGTTCGGCGCCGCGGCGATCCGGCAGTCGAGCGACGGCAGCGGGCTCGGCGGCCCGGCGACGCCGGTCGTCGCCGTCGAGAGCGAGGCGAGGTGCTGGCGCAGCTCGCCGTGAACCGAGACGAAGTCGCCGCCCACCCACACGGCCGTGCCGATGCGCGCGATCGTGCGCACCTCGTCGTCCGCGCCGGGGTTCCACGGGCCGGGCGTGCCGGTCGCGAGGTCGAGCGCGGCCAGGCGCGAGCGCGGCTGCTGGCCGATGTTGGCGAAGCGGCCGCCCACGTACATCGTGGAGCCGTCCACGGCGAGCGCGTCCACCTCGTCGTCCGCGTCGGGATCCCACGTGGTCAGGCTGCCGGTCGAGAGGTCGAACGAGGCGATGTGGTGGCGCGGCGTGCCGGCGAGGTTCATGAAGCGTCCGGCCGCGTACAGCGTGCCGCCCACCTCCTGGAGCAGGCCGACGCGCCCGTCGCTGCCGGGGTCCCACGCGGTCGGCAGCGCGGTCACCGTGTCGATCGCGGCGAGGTGCTGGCGGTACACGCCGCCGACGCTGTCGAAGTCGCCGCCCGCGTAGAGCGAGCCGCCGTAGAGCGCCAGCGAGTACACGGTGGTGTCGATGTTCGCGTCCCACGGCGAGGCGAGCCCGGTCACAAGGTCGAGCGCGCCGATGTGGCGCCGCGGCTGGTGGCCGATCTGGGTGAACGCGCCGCCCGCGTAGATGGCGTTCGGGCCGACCGCGACCGCGTACACGGTGTCGTTCGCGCGCGGCGCGAACCGCGTGATCTGCGCGGTCACCTCGTCGAGGCCGACCAGGTGCAGGCGCGTGATGCCCGAGATGAACGTGAAGCAGCCGCCCAGCAGGATCTGCGTGTCGGTGGGCACGATCGTGTAGATCGCGCCGTTGGGCTCGGGGTCCCAGCCCGTGACCGCGCCGGTGGTCGCGTCGAGCGCGGCCACGTTGTGCCGCGTCATCATGCCGCCGGCGCCGAACGTGCCGCCGAGGAGCATCGTGCCGACGCTCGCGTCGATCGCGTGGACGCCGCCGTCGGTGCCGCAGTTCCAGGCGCTCGCGACGCCGGTCGAGGCGTCGACCTGCGCGACGTGGTGGCGCTCCGTGCCGCCGAACTGCGCGAACTCGCCGCCCACCCAGAGCGACTGGCCCTGCGGGACGATCGCGTAGACGGTGTAGTCGGAGTGCGCGTCGAACGCCGTCGGCACGCCCGTCGCGGGGTCGATCGCGGCGATGAACATGCGCGGCAGGCCGCCCGCCTGCGTGAAGTAGCCGCCGACATACACGGCGGAGTCGCCGGTCGCGACCACCAGCACGGCGTCGTTCGTGCCCGGGTTCCAGGGCGTGGCGAGGCCGGTCGCGGTGTCCACCGCGGCGACGCTGCCGCGCGCCTCGCCGCCGATGTGGCCGAACGCGCCGCCCACGTAAACGACCGAGTCCGTCGGCGCGATCGAGTGCACGGCCCCGTCGGCGTCGGGCGCCCAGCCGGTCGGCACGCCCGTCGAGTCGGCGACCGCGGCGAGGTCGAGGCGGGGCAGCCCGCCGATCTGCGTGAAGTTGCCGCCCACGTAGACGGTGTTGCCGTGCACGGCGACCGTGTAGACCGTGCTGATGGGCCCCGGGTCCCAGCCGTCGATCGCGAGGGCGGTCATCGTGTCGATCGCCGCGATGTAGTGGCGCGAGGCGCCGCCCACGTTGAGGAAGTTGCCGCCCGCGACGAGGTTGCCCGCCTGCGTCAGGGCCAGCGTGAACACGTCGGCGTCGGGCGAGGGGTCCCAGTCGGCGACGGCGAAGTCGGACCGCACGTGGGCGAGGTTGCGGCGCGCCACGCCGCCGACGTTCGTGAAGCGTCCGCCGATGAACCAGCCGCCGGCGCTGTCGGGAGCGATCGCGAACACCGGGCCGTCGATCTGCGGGAAGCCCGGCACGAAGGAGCCGTCGGTCCGTACGCACGGGACGGCGTTGCCGGTCACGTGGCCGATCTGCGTGAAGCCGCCGCCCACGTAGATCGTGTTGTTCCGGCTCGCGACCGAGTGCACGGGGCCGTCGGTCACGAACAGGTTCGGATCCGGGGCCTGCGCTCGGGCCGGCGCGGCGACCCACAGCGCCAGCCCGGCGAGCGCCGCCACGAGGCGAGCGCGGCGCGCTCCGAGGGAGCGCGTGCAGCGCGCACTCTCCGGCGCTTCGATTCGGCCCGGCGGCACGAACGGCGAACGTCCGAAGTGGCAACCCGACACGACGAGGCTCCTTGCAAGATGTCCAACTGCGTCCGTGCGGGTCCGCCGCGGTGGGGTCGTTGACGCGGGGGAACCGGGGAATCGGGTGATCACGCCCAACCTGCTGCTCGATGCCGCGCCCCCGGGCCGGTCGCATCGGCCCATCGGGGGCCAGTTTGGATGCGCGGCCGCGCCAGGCGGCTCGGAATCACCAAGACTATCGTGCAAGCGCGGTGCCGTGAAGCGCGCACGGGCGCGCCCGGGACGCGCGGCGCGCGCATCGTGCAGGCTGCAACGGGGGCGCCCGCCGCGACGCCGGCGCTCAGCGCGAGCGCAGCGACTCGAGCAGCGCCCGCTCGGCGGCGGGCAGGACGTGCGTCTCCGTCCAC
>JBAIWU010000757.1:0-6316 GCA_037917155.1 Candidatus Eiseniibacteriota bacterium | reverse complement strand
CCTCGAGGCGTTCCTCGAGCACGCGGCCCGCGAGCGCGTAGTCCTCGCCGCGCGCCCGCGCGCCGGAGGGAAACGCCAGCAGCGCCTCGGCGAGCGACTGCACCTGGCCGGGCTCGAGGGCGGCGGCGATGTCGATGGGAAGGTCGTTCACGGGTCTCGGGAAGGAGGCGACGGGGCCGCGTTTCGGCCGAATCGCCGAGGCTAGGACCTGCCCCGCGCCGAGGCAAGCGACGGAGCGCCCGGGGAGACGGAGCGGCCCGCCGGAGCGCGCCCCGCGCGATCCATGCTTCACAGCGGCGGGACGGGCCGCTAGCCTGTGCGGCCCGGGCGTGCCGGCGGCGCGGGCGCCGCCGCGCCCGCGTCCGACTCCGGAGGAAGCCATGTCGCAGGACGTCTACCCGGTCAAGCCGCACATCCGCGAACGCGCCCACGTGAAGTCGATGTACGACTACGAACAGCTCTACCGGCGCTCGCTCGAGGACCCGATCGGCTTCTGGGGCGAGCAGGCGAATGCGATCGACTGGTTCCACCCGTGGAGCTCGGTGTTCGACGCCGACTACGAGGAGATCGACTTCTCGTGGTACTCGGGCGGCCGGCTCAACGCGTGCTTCAACTGCGTCGACCGGCACCTCGAGACGCGCGGCGACCAGACCGCGATCGTCTGGGCCGCCGACGAGCCCGGCGTGTACCGCCACATCTCCTACCGCGAGCTGAAGCACAACGTCTGCCGGCTCGCGAACGTGCTGCTCGCGCACGGCGTCAAGAAGGGCGACCGGGTCTGCATCTACATGCCCATGATCCCGGAGACCGTGTACGCGATGCTCGCGTGCGCGCGCATCGGCGCGGTGCACAGCGTCGTGTTCGGCGGGTTCTCGAGCGAGGCGTTGCGCGACCGCATCGTCGACGCGCGCTGCAAGGTGCTCATCACCGCGAACGAGGGCCTGCGCGGGGGCCGCCGCATCCCGCTCAAGCAGATCGCCGACCGCGCCGTGGAGGGCATGGCGCTCGTCGAGACCGTGCTCGTCGCGCGCCGCACCGAGCACGACGTGCCCATGCAGTCCGGGCGCGACCACTGGCTCGACGACGAGATGAAGCGCCAGCGCTCGACCTGCACGAACGCGTGGATGGGCGCCGAGGACCCGCTGTTCATCCTGTACACCTCGGGCAGCACCGGAAAACCCAAGGGCCTGCTCCACACGACCGGCGGCTACCTGGTCTACGCGGCGATGACGCACAAGCACGTGTTCGACTGGCACGACGGCGACATCTACTGCTGCGCGGCCGACGTCGGCTGGATCACCGGGCACACGTACATCGTCTACGGCCCGCTCGCGAACGGCGCCACCACGGTGATGTTCGAGTCCACGCCGGTGTATCCCGACGCCGGCCGCTACTGGCGCATGGTGGACGACCTGGGCATCTCGATCTTCTACACCGCGCCCACGGCGCTGCGCGCGATCGCGCAGTCGGGCGACGAGCCGGTGAAGCGCTACAAGCGCACGTCGCTGCGCGTGCTCGGGTCGGTCGGTGAGCCCATCAACCCCGAGGTCTGGCGCTGGTACCACGACGTGGTCGGCGAGGGCCGCTGCGCGGTGGTCGACACGTGGTGGCAGACGGAGACGGGCGGCATCCTGATCACGCCACTGCCGGGCGTGACGCCGACGAAGCCGGGCAGCGCGACGCTGCCGTTCTTCGGCGTGCGGCCCGCGGTGCTCAACCCGGAGACCGGCGCGGTGCTCGAGGGCAACGGCGTCTCCGGCGCGCTCTGCCTGAACGCGCCGTGGCCCGGCCAGGCGCGCACCGTCTGGGGCGACCACCAGCGCTTCAAGGAGACGTACTTCACCCAGTACAAGGGCTACTACTTCACCGGCGACGGCTGCACGCGCGACGAGGACGGCTACTACTGGATCACCGGCCGCATCGACGACGTGCTGAACGTCTCCGGGCACCGGCTCGGCACCGCCGAGGTCGAGAGCGCGCTCGTCTCGCACGACGGCGTGGTCGAGGCGGCGGTCGTGGGCTACCCGCACACGATCAAGGGCCAGGGCATCTACGCCTACGTCATCGTGACGCCCGAGTACCTCGCGCAGCCGCGCGAGCAGCTCGAGGGCGCGCTCAAGGAGCAGGTGCGGCACGCGATCGGCTCGTTCGCGGCGCCCGACATCATCCACATCGCGCCGGGGCTGCCGAAGACCCGCAGCGGGAAGATCATGCGCCGCATCCTGCGCAAGATCGCCTCGGGCGAGTACGAGGGGCTGGGCGACGTGACGACGCTGGCCGAGCCCGAGGTGGTCGAGAAGCTGATCACCGAGCACCGCCGCGACCACACGCATTAGGCGCGGCGCGACCCCGCCGTACGCGACGCCCGGGTGGCCACGGCCGCCCGGGCGTTCGTGCCGGCAGGCTGCGACCGGGTGGAACGTTCCGCCGCCGTCGAGCGACACGAAACCTCGTGTGGCAGGACGCAACCCCGCTTCGTCGCTCCAACGCGTTGTGGCTTTGACGCCTCGATGGATCATTCTAGGATCGCATTATCGGTTCGACGTCCCCGCCGCTACCGGCCTCCCAACTCCCCGGCCTCGATTCCCGTCCCCTGCACAGCAAAGGAGGTCCACGAGCCCCACATCGTCGACGCGGCCGCCCACACTCCGGCTTCACCCGCGGCAGGACTTCCCATCCTCGCCTGCCCGCCCGCACACAGGAGACGACCATGAATCGCGTCTGCATCCTGCTTGCCGGCGGACTGCTCTCCGCCGCATGGACCGCGCAAGCCGCGACACCCGCTCCCACCGATGCGGCTCCCCCGAAGCCCCGGGAATACGTCACCACCCTCACGCCCGCGCAGAGCCCTCCGCTCTCCGCCGCGCAGCGCGCCAAGCTCGCAGCGCTCGACGCTCGCCGGCCGGCGTCCGCGGACGCGCTGCCGGCCGCGCCCGCTCCCAAGTCGCCGTCGTTCTCCACCTCCATGCCCGCCACGGGCGGCGCGGGAACCGTTCGGCCCACGCCGCTCGTCCATCGCTGGGCGCCGAAGCTCGAACGCGGCACCAGCCGCGCTCCGCACGCGCCCGACGTCATGACCGCGCTCCCGCCGGATCCGAGGCCCGATCCCGCGCGCGCGGCGGCGATCGCGCGCAAGCCGTTCACCGGCATCCGCGCGGCCGGGGATCCCGCCCGCAAGCCCGTGGGGTTCGAGACGCATGGCGCCGCGCCGGTCACGCTCTCGCCGGCGCAGCTCGCGAAGCGCGCCCAGGTCGACAGCCTCGAGAGGAGGGCGCGATGAATACGATCCGCTCCATCCGCCCCGCGCTCCTCGCCGCGGCGCTGATGCTCGCCGCGCCGGCCGCCTTCGCCGCCTGTTCGTACCAGGCGATGTCGAACGACGTCGTCTACTCCACGTCGGCGACCCTCTCGTTCTACTCGTTCACCCAGGGCGCTTCATACTGGGCCGGCATCGCCACGCGGGCGCAGTCGGCTTCCGACGACTACGACATCGAAGCGTGGTCCGGCACCGCGGCCGAGCCCAACTGCGTCGCCGGCGGGCTCGCCAACTCCTCGCAGGGCGCGGGCAAGGTCGACTTCGTCGTCGGCGACTTCAACAACACCCCGGTCGGTACCTACTACTCGCGCGTCGTCCGCTACTCCGGCAGCGGCGGCGCGTACGTGCAGTGGGACGACGACATGGACCTGTTCAATCCCGACGTGACGCCCATGGTCGACCAGTACATGGGGCCGGGCGACCTGATCCGGGTATGGGACGTCCAGCTCGTGGCGGGACAGTCGTACAACTTCCACTTCCTGCCGCGCGCCGGGATGACGCCGCACCTGCTGCTCTTCCGGAACACGTCCGGCGGGCCGTACTGGGCCGGCCGTTCGAGCGCGCTGTTTGAAACGACCAGCTCCACCTCGTACACGGCGCCCGCCTCGGGCTGGTACGGGCTCGTGGTGGTGAACGACGCGGGACAGAGCGGCGATTTCCAGCTGGGCGTCTCGTCCGCGGCCTGCGGCTTCCCGACCGTGCTCGCGGCCAATACGCCGACCACCGTGACCACGTCCACCACCCACTTCGCGTTCGAGCAGGAGAACGCCGAGTGGTTCGGCGCCGCCGTGCGCCCGGCCGCCGGCAGCGACTGGGACATGCAGCTGTACGGGTCCGCGTCGGGATCCGCCGCGCCGACCTGCTACGGGGACGCGAAGAGCGCGTCGGCTTCCGGAGGCAGCGTCGTCGACTTCGTGCTCGGTGACTTCAACTTCGGCTACAACCCGCTCGGCTGGTACTTCCCGTACAGCTGGCGCTACGCGGGCAGCGGGGACGCCAACATCGAGTGGTTCACGCGCCGGGGCACGCTGACGGTCAACGACGACATGGCCACGCCGATCATGGGCTCCACGGAGCTCGCGCGGGTCTACGACGTCCTGCTGACCGCCGGCCACACCTACACGTTCGAGCTCTCGCTACCCGTGGGCCACACGTTCCTGCTGTTCGCGGAGGGCGCCTCTCCCTCGTTCTTCGCGCGCAGCAGCGCGGTGGTCAATGCGACCGGCACCGTCGGCTACACCGCGCCGAGCACGGGGTACTACGCCGTGGTGTTCGCGAACGACGGCGCCGCGAGCGGACCGGACGGCATCGCGATCTGGGACTGCAGCCTCGTCTCGAGCCTCGCCGCCAACACCGCCACGACCGTCTCCGACCCCGACAACACGTACTGGTCGTTCGACCAGCAGGTCTACTACTGGACCGCGATCGGCGTGCGCTCCGCCGGGGCCGATTGGAGCCTCTCGGTCGGCGGGAACTCGTCACCGCCCGCACCGGTGTGCACGAGCTCCCCGCTCGCGAGCAACGATGCCCCGTTCCCGACCGTCGACTTCGTGGTCGGTGACTTCAACCGCAACACGCTCGGGACCTACTACGCCCGCGTCCACCGGCCGGGAGGCTCCTCCTCGGGCAGGCTCCAGTGGGACACGAGCGCAAACTCGATCGCGGTCAACTCGGCGACCGCGACCACGCGCGTGACCGGACCGGACGACGTGATCGGCTGCTGGGACGTGTACCTGAACGCGGGACAGGCGTACGACTTCACGCTCGCGCATTCGGGCGGCGCGAACCTGCACCTGCTGCTGTTCCGCAACACCTCGGACGGCGTCTACTGGGCCGGACGCCTGGCGGCCTCGTTCGAGATCGCCTCCACCTCGACCGTCTCGGGCACGTACGTCGCGCCGGCGGACGGCTACTACGGCGTGGTGGTCGTGAACGACGACGGCGCCGCGGACACCTACGCGATCACGATCGGCAACTGCGTGGCGACGTCCGAGCTGCCGGGATTCCCGACCGTGAACACGATCGCGCCGGCGCGCGGCTTCCTGCGCTTCACGCCGACGATGGCGTACTGGACCCCGATCGCGACGCGGGCGGTCTCGGGCTCGGAGGACTGGGACGAGCAGGCGTTCCAGTATCCCTCCGGCGGCCCCGCCGGCGTGTGTTTCAGCGGCCCGCTCGCGGGCTCGGGCTACGGGATGGGGACCACCGACGTCATCGTGGCGGACTTCAACTACACCCCGCTCTCGACGACGTACTACGTGAGCCCGTACCAGTTCTCGGGCATCGGCTCCGGGCTCTTCGAGTGGTGCAACCTATCGCAGCAGCTCTCCCCCGGCACGAGCACGTTGCACCGCAACGTCTCGGGCAACTGGCTGGTCGAGGCGTGGGACGCCAACCTCGTGGGCGGACACACGTACAGCGCCGTATTCAATCGCTCGCCCGGGCTCGACGCCAAGGTGCTCGTCTTCGCGCCCACGGGCGCGGCGCTCTGGACGAACCGTGCGAATGCGCTCGCGCAGGGCACCAGCTCGGTCAACTTCACGACCACGATGTCCGGCTGGCACGGCATCGTGGTGGTGAACGACGGCGGCACCGGGTGGTTCGACATCGGCGTCGCGCTGGGCTCGGTCGGCGTGGACTCGCCCTCGCCTGCGCCGGACCGCGACGAGCTGCGGGCCGTCGTGCCGAACCCGGGCACTTGGCCGCTGCGCGTCGACTACGCGATGCGCCGCGGCGGCTCGACGTCGTTCGAGCTGATCGACGCCGCGGGCCGAGTCGTCTCGCGCCTCGATGTCGGCGAGAAGGTCGCCGGCGAGTGGTCGACGACCTGGTCCGGCCGCTCGGGTGACCGGCCGATGCCCGCGGGCCTGTACTTCGTGCGCATGCGGATCGACGGCCGCACGGTCAGCACGAAGAAGCTGGCGCTGCTGCAGTGACTGAATGCGGTGCGATTCGCCCTCGGAACGCACCGGACGCGGAGGGCCGGTTCCGACAGGAACC
>JBAIWU010000756.1:0-1607 GCA_037917155.1 Candidatus Eiseniibacteriota bacterium | reverse complement strand
CTGCTCGCCGGAGGCGACGCGCGCGCCCGGCTGGCGGTGCTGGCGGACGAGCGCGCGCCGTTCTACGCCGAGGTCGCGCGGCTGCGCGTGCCCACCGACGGGATAGATCCCGCGACGGTAGCGGAGCGCGTGCTGGCCGGACTCCGCGACGCCGCGTGACGCGGCCGCGCGGCATCCGGGCGCTCCTCGGCGCGGCGCTGCTGGCGGCGATCGCGGGTTGCGCGCGTCCGCCGCGGCCGGGCGGGGCGCTCGACGACGTCGCGGTGCGCTTCGCCGTGGCGCGCGACCACCGGGAGGCGATGCTCGGAGCCCTGACGGGGGAGTGGACGGTGCGCGCCGACGGGCGTGGCACCGGGCGGCTGCCGACGCTGCCCGCGACGCTGGAGCTGGCGGCGCCCGATCGCGCGCGGCTGCGCGTGAGCGCGCTCGTCGGCGTGGCGCTCGACGTGCTGGTCACCCGCGACTCGCTGTACGCGTGGATCCCGTCGCGGCACCTCGCGTTCGAGGCGCCGGGCGACTCGCTCGGCCTGGGCTCGCCCGCGGCGTTCGCGGGGCGGGTGCTCGGCGCGACGTGGTCGCCGCCGCGCGAGGCGTGGCACGCGGCCTCGCGGGACAGCGACGGCTGGCGGCTCGGCTGGCGCGAGGGCGGCGACACCCTCGCGCTGCGGGTGGGGCCGGACGGCCGGCCGCGCGAGGCGTGGATCGGGCGCGGCGGGCGCGGCATGCGCGTGCGCTACACGCAGTGGATGCCGCTGCGCGGCGAGTCGTTCCCGGAGCGCAGCGAGCTCGCCGACGACTCGAGCTGGGTGCGCGTGCGGCTCGACGCGCTCGACGTGCGGGCGCAGGACCGCGCCGACGAGGGCTGGTTCGCGCGCCGGCGCACGGACGGCTGGCGCACGATGGGCTGGGACGACCTGCGCTCGGCGCTCGAACGAAGGGGGCTGCCGTGAGGTGCGGCATCGGGGCGCCGATCGCGATCGCGGCGGCGCTGTCGCTGGCCGCGGCCGCGCCGTCGCCGGCGCTGCAGTGCTCGGCCGCGCTCGTGCGCTCGCTGGGCGCGAACGGCCGCGCCGAGGCGACGCTGCGCTACGGCGTGCCCGCCTCCGGCGGCGGCACACGCTCCGTGCGCGCGACGCTGGCGCTCGAGCCGCCCTCGCGGGCGCGCATCGACGTGCCGGCGACGGGCGAGACGATCGTCGCGCGCGCCGACGGCGGCGAGTGGCTGCAGCCGGCATTGCGGCAGCTCCTGCGCTTCGAGGCGCGGCAGGCGGCGCCGGCGCTGCGCTGGTGGCGCGTGCTGCTCGCGGCCGACCGCTCGGCCCGGGAGCGCTCGCTCGGCGGCGGGCGCTACGTGCTCGTGCTGCTCTCGGAGCGCGGCGCGCCCGAGGACAGCGCCGAGGTCTGGCTCGACCCGCGCGGGCTGCCCGCGCGGCTGATCGTACCCGCGGGCGATCCCGAGGGCGCGGTCTACCGGCTCGGCGGCTGGCGATTCACTCGCGCCCGCGGGGAGGCGGCCTTCCGGCTGCGCGCGCCCGCGGGCTACGAGTCGATCGACATGCCGTGAGGCGTCGAGGCCGGCGCGGACGCCCGCGGCCGGTAGCGCTCCG
>JBAIWU010000755.1:0-3149 GCA_037917155.1 Candidatus Eiseniibacteriota bacterium | reverse complement strand
AAGCAGCCCTTCGAGCGCCGCCTGCTGTCGCGCGGGCGAGCAGGCAAGCAGCTCGCGAACCTCGACCGGAGCGCGCCTATGGCTCAGGCCAATGGCAGCCAGTTGCATCTCAGCCTGAAGGTACCCGGGAATGGCCTTGAGGTCAAGGGGTCTGCAGCACGTCTGCCCAGAAGATATACACCCGACGCCCTCAAGAGGGGTCGGCGACGGGTCGCTTCAGAATCAGCCGACCTCGGCCGGCTCGGGCGCGCTCGGCTGGGCCGCGCTCCACAACCACCCGACGATCGCCAGCAGCGCGACGAGCGCGACACCCGCGATCGCGACACCGTTTCCGCCGGTCTTCCCCGGTGCGCTCGCGATCGCCGTCTTCGCCGTCGTGTCGCCCGGCTTGCGCTCGCGCTGCGTGCGCTCCGCGGTGAACGTCCCGCTGCCGAGCCGCGAGCGCGCGTCGTCGCCGAGCGCCTTCGTCGCCGCCTCGATCACGTCCGCCATCTCGCCCGCGGTCTGGTAGCGATCCGCGGGATCCTTGCTCATCGCCTTCAGCGCGATCGCCTCGAGCGCCAGCGGGATCGCGAGCGGATGGCGCGCGAACGCGCCCGCCCAGTCGCCGCGCACGAGCAGCGCGAGCGCGCGCGTCATGCCGCACGTGGCGCACTCGTGGTGCGTGAGCCGGCGGAAGAGGCAGATGGTCGTCGCCGGATCGTCTGAGGGCATCCACGCGCGCAGCACGAGCGCCGCGACCAGCATGGTCCCGCCCGCGAGCAGCCACGCGGGCCAGAAGCCGCGCGCCTCGCCCGCGCCGCCGGCCGCGCCGGCGGTCGCACCGGGCAGGGGATCAGTGCGCGTAGTGTGCGTCCTTCTCGCCGGCCTCGATCGCCACGGGCAGCGTGTTGGCCTTCGTCGGCAGCGGGCAGTTGTAGTAGGGGCTGAAGGCGCAGGCCGGGTTGTAGGCCTCGTTGAAGTCCAGGATCCAGCGGCCGTCGCCCGCGGGTTCGGGATCGACGTAGCGGCCCACGGGATAGGTCGTGCGGCCGGTCGTCGCGTCGCGGAAGAACACGCTCAGCGAGCTCTCGTCGACGCCGGGCTCGAGCAGCCGGTGCGCCTCGAGCCGGCAGCGGCGGCCGGCGAGCACCAGGTCGAACCATCCCACGCGCAGGGCGCGCCGCCGGTTGCCGCGCGTCGACAGGATGATCACCGTGTCCGGGTGCGCCGCGGGCACGAGCGGCGCGACGAAGCGATAGCGGAAGTCGACCGGGTAGTACTCGCGCCCCTTGTAGTCGGCCAGCCGCGGGCTGCGCGGGTCGAACACGATGATCGCCGGGAAGCGCTGGTGCGAGAGCCGCAGCGTCCAGCGCCCCAGCTCGATGGAGGCGGGTCCCAGCGTGGCCTCCGCGTACGCGAGGTGACGCCAGCGGAAGAACGTCATCGGGTCGAGCGACGCGACGTGGAACGAGTCGCCGCTCACGCCCACCGCCAGCGCGTGCACGGGCATGTCCGCGTCGTCCACGCGCACGTCGCAGTCGGCGCCCCGCCCGACGATCAGCCGTTCGGAGGGACCGAAGTCGACGCGCGCGACCGCGGCGAGGTAGGACGTGGCCCCGGCGCGCAGGTCCTGCTCCTCGTCGGCCCGGGACTGCGCGATCACTTTCGCGAGCGAGTCGCGCACGGCAGGCCCGAGGGCCTGCGGCGGACACGGGCCGGCGGTGCCGTGAACGAGGCCCAGGGCGAGCAGGAACGGCGCAATCATGCGGAATCTCCCGAGTTGGCGGCGGCATCCGAAACGGATACGCAGCATAGCGATCCCGCGGGGCTCCCTCCAGCCCAAGTCCGCGGACGCACGGCCTGCCGCTTCCGGACGCAACGAACCCGTCGGCGCTCTCGCGCACGTCGGAGGGTGCACGATGAACGACCTGCCGCTCTCGCGCGAGAGCGACCTGCTGCGCCTCGCCCTGGACCTCGCGCCCACCGGCATGCTGGTCGTCGACCGCGCCGGCGTGATCCTGATGGCCAACCGCGAGGTCGAGCGCATGTTCGCGCTGCCCGCGGACGGGATCGTCGGGCAGCCGGTCGACCGCTTCGTGCCGGCATCGCGCCGCGCGGGGCACGCCGGGTTCCGCGAGGCGTTCCTCGAGCGGCCCGAGACGCGCCCGATGGGCGTCGGGCGCGACCTGCGCGCGGTTCGTGGCGACGGCACCGAGTTCCCGGTCGAGATCGGGCTCAAGCCGGTGCGCCTGCCCACGGGCGTGATCGTGGTGGCGACGATCGCGGACATCACGCAGCGCACGGCGGCGGAGCAGGCCCGGCGCGAGCGCGAGGAGCGCGCGCGCCAGACGCAGAAGCTCGAGTCGCTGGGCACGCTCGCCGGCGGGATCGCGCACGACTTCAACAACATCCTGCTCGGCATCGTGGGCTACACCGAGCTGGCGCAGCGCGCGCTGGCCGGCCCTATGCCCGCCGGCGCCGCGGCCATCGCGGAGGACCTCGACCAGGTGTTGCGCGCGGCCGAGCGCGGGCGGCAGCTCGTCCGGCGCATCCTCATGTTCACCCGGCAGGCCGAGGTGATGCGCGTGCCCGTCTCGCTCGACCGCGTGGTCAGCGAGGCGGCGGACCTGCTGCGCGCGTCGCTGCCCGCGACGATCCAGATCCGGCTCGCGATCGAGCCCGGGCTGCCGCCAGTGCTCGCCGACGAGACGCTGGTGCACCAGGTGATGCTCAACCTCGCGACGAACTCGGCCCACGCGATGGAGCACGGCGGCACGCTGGACGTCTCGCTCGCCGCGGCCGACGTCGACGCGGACTTCGCGGCGCGGCACGAGGGGCTCGCGCCGGGCCGCCACGTGCGGCTGAGCGTCGCCGACAACGGCACGGGCATGACTCCGGAGGTCCGGGCGCGGCTGTTCGAGCCGTTCTTCACCACGAAGCCGGTCGGCAAGGGCACGGGGCTCGGCCTGTCGGTGATCCTCGGCATCGTGCGCTCGCTCGACGGCACGATCGACGTCGCGAGCGAGCCCGGCCGGGGCACGCGCGTGGACGTCTGGCTGCCCGTGAGCCGCCCCGAGGCGGGCGCCGCGCCCGCGCCCGGCCGGCCGGCCGGCGGCGCGGGCACGCGGGACGTCCTGTTCGTCGAGGACGAGCCGGCGCTCGCGGCC
>JBAIWU010000754.1:0-1596 GCA_037917155.1 Candidatus Eiseniibacteriota bacterium | reverse complement strand
CCCGTGGCCGCACTCCGCCACGATCAACTCCTCTACGCCCAGCCGCTCGGCCTGTGCCGCGAGCCGCGCGGCGATCGCCTTCGCCGTCTCGGCGTCGGCGGCGAAGTAGCCGTAGTTGGTGATGTCGAAGTCCGTGGAGGTGAGCGTCCAGCTCTCACCGGCCGCGGGGAAGATCATGGCGGCGGCCGAGAGCGAGAGCGGGAAGAACTTGACCTCTCGCGGGTTGAGCGCGTAAAGCGCGCGCGCCCCGGGCCGATCCACCGGCATCTCCGCGGTGTCGTCGCCGAGCGTGTCTCGCAGGTCCTGCTCGAGCCAGGTCACGGTCTCCAGCAGGTCCTCGCGCGAGATCCCCATGTTGTTGCCGGTGGCGAGCGCGAGGTCGGCGTTCGCGCGGATCCCCTTCGGCGTCATCCCCGCGGCGCCGAGCACCGTCCTGGCGAAGCGGATGATCGCGGAGGGGTCCAGCCCGACGCTGCAGTTGAGCGCGCAGCGCCCGCACAGCGTGCAGCGCCCGAACGCGGCCGTCGCGAGGGCCTCGAGCGCACCCTCGTCGACGTCGCGGGCGCCGACGAACGACGGCGCGAGGCGCCCGAGCAGGGTGTGGTGGCGGCGGAACAGCCGGCCGATGCGCTCCGCCTTGTGCGCCGGGGCCGACTCCGGCTCGCCGTCGGCCAGGAAGACGTGGCAGGTGTCGGCGCAGAGGCCGCAGCGCACGCACGAGTTCAGGAAGGCGGCCGTGCGCGCGTCGAGACGGGTGCGCAGCGTATCGAGGGCGCGCGCGGCAGGCGAGCGCTCAGCCACGCGGCACCCCGGCGGTGTGGGGCGCCGGCCGGACGCCCCGCCTCCCGAACGTCGCCCCGAGCGCGCGCCGGCTGGTCAGGAGCAGGACCATGTGACGGAGCTTCCCGAGCGGGGCGTACAGCAGCAGCACGGCGCCGAGGATCTGGAAAGCGGGGATGAGGCGCGGTGCCAGCGTCGCAGCGAGCGCCGCCGCAACCGCGAGGTCCACGAGGGCGTTGGCGAAGAAATCCTCCGGCACGCTGATCGCCCGCAGGCGCGCGTCGAGGCAGCGCTTGGCGAGGAGGGCGAGGCCGCAGGCGAGGCCCGCCGCCAGCAGGGTCGCGACGAGACCGTGGACGAGCGGTCCGGGAGGGGTGTCGAACAGACTGAGCACGAGGCAGCACACGGTCGTGAAGACCGCCAGGTGGTACGCGATACCGGCGAGGTAGCTCGGCAGGTGGCGCGCCGCGCTCTCCTTGGCCCACGGCGCGAACGCGACCGTGAACGCGTAGAGGACGCCGGCGCCGGCGCTCCCCTTCGGCGGCGCGACCGGCTCGGGTGCGGTTCCGATGCGGAGCCTGAGCGCCGTGAACGCGGCGACCGAGATCCCGATCGCGGCGAGGAGGACGAGCGCGGTCAGGGTCATCGAAGTTCCCGGACGTGGCCTGCCTGGCGCGCCGGGCGAGGGTTCACACGCACCCTTCCGGCTTCGGCAGGCCCGCGACCTTGCACGCGCCCTTGGCCGGCCCGGAGGGGAAGAGCTTGAAGATCGTCCGCAGGTTGATGCCGGTCTTCTGGCAGAGCAGGCGCACCATG
>JBAIWU010000753.1:0-1658 GCA_037917155.1 Candidatus Eiseniibacteriota bacterium | reverse complement strand
GTCACGCCGCGCGGTGACCCGCGCGGACCGATGGACCCCACGGAGACTCCGCGTTTGATCCGCGCCATCGTCTTCGACGTCGACAACACGCTGGTCGACTTCATGCGCATGAAGCGCGAGGCGATCGAGGCGGCGGTCGACGGCATGATCGACGCGGGTCTGCGCCTGCCGCGCAAGACCGTCCACAAGCGCATCCAGGCGATCTACGACGCGAAGGGGCTCGAGTACCAGAAGGTCTTCAACGACCTGCTGCGCGCCGAGGACGGCTCGATCGACCCGCGCATCCTGGCGTCGGGCATCCTCGCCTACCGGCGCGCGCGCGAGTCGGCGCTGGTGCTCTACCCGCACATCCAGCTCACGCTGATCGAGCTGCTGAAGCGCGGCATCCGGCTCGGCGTCGTGTCGGACGCGCCGCGCGAGCAGGTGTGGCTGCGCCTGTCGTCGCTGTCGCTCCAGCACGTGTTCGACGCGGTGGTGACGTTCGACGACACGCGCAAGCGCAAGCCCCACCCGGCGCCGTTCCGCCGCGTGCTCCGCCTGCTGGGCGTGCAGCCCGCCGAGGCGCTCATGGTGGGCGACTGGGCGGAGCGCGACGTGGTGGGCGGCAAGAGCCTGGGCATGCGCACCGTGTTCGCCCGCTACGGCGACGACTTCGGCACCGTGGACTCCGGCGCCGATCACGACATCGACGACCCGATGGCGCTGGTGGCCATCGTGGATTCGATCAACGGCCCGCCGAGGTCGCGCGCGGGCCGCGACGAGGCGCCGCCAAGGGCGCCCCGCGGCAGCACCCGAACCCGGAGGACGCATGGCTGAAGGCAAGGTGAAGGCCTCGAAGGTGAAGGTGTATCCGCCCCCCGACCCGGCCAGCGCGGACGGGAAGTTCCACGTCTACGTCTTCGACGTCTTCAACAAGGCGTTCCTGGAGGGGCGGACCTTCGACCACATCGAGCGCGCGGTCTCGCACCAGCGCCACGAGCAGGAGCGCATCTACCTCGAGCAGGAGGCTGACCCGGAGCTGTTCGACCTGCCGTTCATCTCCTCGGATCCGGGCCTGCTCCAGCGCGTCGAGAGCGACGCCGAGTACCGCGCCGCGCTGGTGCGCGACCTGAGCTCCGACGCCCGCGGCCGCGCCCGTCGCCGGTAGGAGTCCCTTGCTGACGCTCGCCATCGTGGCGGCGCTGGTCGCCGCGTCCTCCGCCGCACCCGGGCCGCGGATGCCCGGGCTCGCGCTGCGGTTCGGCGAGCCCGTGGCGGCCGTGGACTCGACGCACGCGTGGGAGATCGACGTCAAGGCGCCGAAGGGCAAGGTCGTGCGCAAGGGCCCGGCGCGCTTCTTCGGCGTGCCCGCGGACGTGAGGCTCTTCTTCGAGGACGGCGTGCTGGCGCGCGCCGAGGCGAAGGCCGACTCCGTCGCGCCCGCCGGGCTCGACTACGTGCGCGATCAGCTGCGCCTCGCCGGGTTCCAGCGCTCCTGCACGATCGACGATCCCGACCACGAGCAGTGCGCCTGGACCGGGCGCGCCGCCGTGGTGACGCTCGAGATCGAGGGCCTCAAGCTCTCCGCCACCGTCGAGCGCCCGGCGCCGCCCGCGCCCGTGGCGGCAGCGGCACCCGACAGCGCCGCCGCGCGCGCGGACAGCGCGGCGCGGGCGCCC
>JBAIWU010000752.1:0-1803 GCA_037917155.1 Candidatus Eiseniibacteriota bacterium | reverse complement strand
GTCCGATGCGCCTTCCGAGCCCGTCCGCCGTCCGCCGCGCCCTGTTCCTCGCCTGCCTCGCGGCGGCGCCGGCCGCCCGCGCGGCCGTGCCCGCGAAGCCCTATTACCTGCCGGACACCGCGGTCGTCGCACGCGTGGGCCCGCGGGTGATCACGGCCTACGACTTCCGCAACGACTACTTCTACTCGGACGCCACGCTGCGCCCGGCGCAGGACAGCGTCGGGCGCGCGTCGTTCCTGCACGATCTCGTGAACAAGGAGGTCCTGGGGCTCGCGGCGCTCAAGACGAACCGCGAGTTCACGTTCGAGGACCGCGTCGCGTATCGAGACTTCCGCGCGACGACGCTCTCGAACGTGCTCTTCCTCAAGGAAGTGCGGTCGAGGACGCCGATCCCCGAGGACTCGCTCAAGCGAGTGTGCTCGTTCTACTCGCGCGACTTGAAGCTCCGGCTGCTCGAGTACCCCTCGCGCGAGGAAGCCGAGGCGGCGCGCAGGCAGCTCGTCTCGGGACGCCTGCCGTGGGCGGCGGCGTCCGCGGTGAACGGCGTCAAGGGCGACAGCACCGTGAACGGGATCTCGAAGTGGCTGCGGTTCGACGCCCTGCCGATGGACGTGGCGCTCCGGATCTGGCCGCTGCGCGTGGGCGAGGCCTCGGGCGTGATCCCGACCCCTTCCGGGTACGACGTGGCGCAGGTCGCCCAGGAGCGCGCCCGGGCTCCCCTGCCCCTCGCCGCCATGCGGCGGGTCATCCAGAACAGCCTCCAGGACCTGGCCTCCACGCAGCGGCGCATCGCCATCCAGAGCGAGGCGAAGCGGGGCCTCGACGTGGCGTACGACACCACGAACATCCGCTGGACGTCCTCCCACTTCCGGGCCGCGCGCCGCGTCGAGAACAAGGGACTCACCCCGAGCATCACGCTGGACGAGACCGTGCCCGAGTTCACGCCGCAGGACACGGCCCGCACGCTCGTGACCTGGAAGGGCGGCCGGCTCTCGGTGGGCGACGTCCTGCACGAGTACAGCGACACGCAGGTGATGCTGCGGCCCAGCCTCAACACCGTGGACAACATGTACGGCTACCTCGACGCGATCATGCTGGCGCCGTACATGACGAAGATGGCCGAGGACCACGGCCTCGAGAGGGACTCCACGGTGGTCGCCGAGCTGGCGCGCAAGCGCGAGGCCATCCTCGTGTCGCACATGGTGGACGACTCCGTGCTCTCGAAGATCAGCGTGACGAAGGAGGAGCGCGAGGCCTACTACAAGGATCACCCCGGCGAGTTCACGACCTACCCGATCGTGCGCTGGGCGCTGCTGGTGCGCCACAGCAAGGCGGCGGCCGATTCGACCAAGCGCCTGCTGGACACGGGCGCCGCGAAGATCGAGGCCCTGGTGGCGCAGGACGAGAAGCGCGGCGTGACGGGCTCGGGAATCAGCGAGCTGCGCTCGAACGAAGGGCACGACTACCACAAGCTGCTGTTCGACGACCTGCGTCCGGGACGGTGTGCGGTGCTGGGCCCCGACCCCCAGAAGCTCTATGCGGTGGTCTACGAGATCAGCTTCGACCCCGGCCACCTCGTGCCGTACGAGCAGATGGAGGGCAACATCGACGAGTCGGTGCGCAACATCAAGGGCGACGCGGCCATGAAGGCGTTCATCGCGCGCCTCGCGCGGGACGTCCCGATCGAGACGCACCCCGAGCGTCTGATGCAGATCCACCTCGTCGATCCGGCGCTCGACCCGGAGTGACGCCGCGCCCTGCGCGACGTGCGAACGCGGCGGGAGCCCACCGGCTCCCGCCGCG
>JBAIWU010000751.1:0-1667 GCA_037917155.1 Candidatus Eiseniibacteriota bacterium | reverse complement strand
TCCGGAGGCGCGCGCAGAGCACCTGCAGGCGATGCTGGATCTGGCCGGCCTGCCGGCGCTCGACCGCTTGCGCGTGCAGTCGGAGACGACGATCGACCGCCATCGCACGCGGCTCACGGCCACGCTCACGCGCGACGAGGACGCGGGCCTCATCGGCACGCTGCTGGCGATCCCCCCGGCCAGGGCGCGGTTCGGCGAGTACCTGTCGGCCGGCGACGTCGCGGCGCTGGTCTGCGTGCCGACCTGGGCGCAGAACCTCGCCGCGCTGATGGACTTCATGGAGCGTCCGGAGGTGCGGGCGCTCATGCCCGGGCTCGGGAAGAACGCCGCGCTCGATTCCCTTCTGGGCACCGTGAACCTGAAGCGGGACCTGCTGCCGCTGCTCTCGGGCGAGCTGGACGTGATCGAATTCGCCCCCGAGCTGCGTGAGAGCGAGGCCACGCCCGACGCCACCGGCGGCAGCGGCGTCAAGCAAGCGCGCAGGCCGCGCCCCAGCGTCGCCCTGGTCGTCGGCGCGCACGACGGCGTCGCGCTGCGCGACAAGCTCCTCGACGAGGCGCTCGCGATCTTCGGCGCCGTCTCCGGCATGATGGGCAAGAGCGGCGAGGGCGATAGCGCTCAGCAGCAGACGCAGCAGCGCGCCGCCACGATGGCGATGATCGGCGGCTTCCTGTCGGGCCTGCGCTCGCTGCCCGGAGAGCCCCACGGCGACTTCGTCTTCCAGATGCTGCCCGGCGGCTTCGCCATCGCCACCAGCCCCGACTGGCTGATCATCACCACCGCTCCGACACGGCTCGCGGCGCTGGTGGAGCATCCGGGACGCGGCCTCGCGATCCCGAAGTCGCGCGCCTACGCGCGGGTCGAAAGCGGCGCCCTGCTCGAGGGGATGCTGCAGGGCGCGACGGCGCGGGCCCAGGTCCGCGCCGCGGGCTCGGCCAGCACCCTCCCCGAACGGCTCATGGCGATCCTCAGCTCGGCGGCGGCCCAGGGACAGACCGGCACGCTCGAGGCCACCGTCACCTCGCGCCCGGACAAGCTCGAGATCGACATGAGGCGCACCGGCCGCGTGACCCGCACCGGCTACGCGGTCCTGCGCGAGGTCGTCTCCGCGCTGCCCGCCCTCCACGCCGCGAAGGCCAAGGGGCGCGCGGCCGAGCGGTCCAAGAGCGGGATCCAGGCCGACGTGAGCGCCCTCGACGCCGCCCTGACGCGCTACGGCCAGGAGCACGACGGCACCTTCCCCGAGGATCCGCAGGCGCTCGTTAAGGACGGCTACCTGGGCAGCTTCCCCGATCTGCGTCCGACGCCGCCCGGCCAGTACGTCGAGCGTGGCTATTCTTACATTCCGCTGCGCGGGAAGGGCGGCGCGATCGTCGGATATTACCTGTTCGTCTACGGCGGCGGCGAGGGGACCGGCTTCGACGTCTTCACGCCCGGGAACTTGTCCGATCTCGCTCATTTCAAGATCGGCAAGGACGGCGAGCCGGACGGCGTCGCGAGCTTCTGCTACGACGGGACGGCGATTGCGGCCGTGGAGGCGTGGAACAAGACTCAGTAGGACAAGTTGCTCGACACGCCGCGGGCGGCCCAAGCGGCTGCCCGGCGCTCAGGCGCTCCATCTCCCCACGCGAAGTGTCGCGCAGGGAGCGGGTCCGGTGGGCGCGCCC
>JBAIWU010000750.1:0-1798 GCA_037917155.1 Candidatus Eiseniibacteriota bacterium | reverse complement strand
TCTGCCCCGTGCCGGCGCCCGCGTGCGCGCCGCAGCCCGGTGGGCCGTCGGTCGTCCTGCCCTCGGCGAGCTCGGGCTGCGACGGGTTCGGCGCTTACTTCTCGCGGGTGCCGGTGATGCGGCGTTTCGGCAGAAGGTACTGACGTGGAGATCGGGCCGCATCTCTGGGGCAGAACGGCTGCGAGCGAGGATGCGCTCGCTGCGGCCTTTCGTTGGCTCGCGCGGGTGGGCGTCGGCGTCCACTTCGGGAGTCGCCCGATCGGCTGGTACCAGCAGCACCAGGTCGCGGCGATCGAGGCCATCGAGGAGGCTGCGAGAGCGAACGGTCTTAGCGGTTCGTTCGAGGTGCGGGCCCGTGACGGTGTCGTCGAGGCGCGCGACCGTACCAGGTGGGCGCTGTGGATCCCGCTCGGTACTGTGCGTGATTTCTACCGCGCTGCAGACGCGAGGGCCCGCCGATGAACCCGCTCTTCAACACGAATACGCGCTCGCCCAGGGTCGCACAGTCGGTTTACCAGGAGCCGGGTCAGGCCGACACGTACTTCGCCCGTCACTGGCAGCAGGCCGGGCAGATCTCTCCCCACGCAAGGAACACGCTCATGCGACAGCACGGCCGCTACCTCTCCGGCTTCGGCGACGTCGGCGGACCCTCGGGACCGGGTGGTGACCCGGACACCGCGGACGCGGCGCTCGACCGCATGGAGGACGACGACGACACGGCCGGCAGCGGCGTCTTCGATCCGCCCGGCTCGACGCCCACGGCGAACGCGAATCTCGGTGTGTTCGCGTCGTACAACAGCCTGCCGGGCTACGTGGCCCGTGAGGTCCCCTTTGCCGTGAGCCGCGACGAGTTCGACGCCACGAGCTCGGCGCCGATCGTGACCGTGCCGAACGGCGGCCTGCCGCTCGTCGCGACGAGCCTCGCGCGCCCGGGTGCGGGATCGTCGCGAGACGAGACCTACGTGTCGTTCCCGACCCGGCGACTCCCGCCCCCGAGCGCGGCCGAGGTGGTCGGGCCGGACTATCGGCGCGTGCCACGGAGCCCGGGCAACGCATGGGTGCGCCCGCTCTCGGCCCTTTACGGCTCGCTCGTGCCCCCGACCGTACGGCGTCAGCCCGTGCCGGCGCGCAGCATGGTCGGCGTCGCGACGGGTCCGCTCCTGCCCGTGGCGCGCCCGCGCGCCGTCGCCGGGCTCGGCGCGGACGGCGGAGGGACACCCGTGTGGCAGTACGCCCTGGCCGGCGCGATCGTGAGCGCTGCGGCGTACTGGGCCTACAAGTCGGTCAAGGGTGAGGTCGCGACGGCGCAGCGCCGCGCCAGCGGGGCAGGGTGGTGACGGCCGTGCGCGCCAGGACCCGACCCCCAGAGGAGGACAGCGTCTTTGGGCCCACCCTGTGCGGCGTGCCGAACCCGGTCGTGCCGGTATCCACGCCGTATCCGACGCGGTTTCGCGGTCCGGTGTGGTGGTATCCGCAGCAGAGCGGCGCGAGCTTCGTCACAAGGCCCCTCTCGGTGCCCGTGGCCCTGCGCGTGGGCGGCTTCGCCGCGGCCGATCGCTGGGCGAAGCTCGAGGCCGCCGTCGCGCGGGCGCCGCGCAGCTGTTCGGGCTTTGGCAGCCTCGGTGGTTGCACTCTGCCGTCGCTCGTCGTTCCAACCCCAAGCTGCTCCGGCTTTGGCGAGGGCCCGGACGGCATCGGCGGCTTCGCTGATGAGCACCCTTACGTGCTCGCTGGGGTCCTGGTCGCGGCGGGTGTTCTCGCTGCGGCCCTCATTGCGTCTTCGTCATCGGGTTGAGCT
>JBAIWU010000749.1:0-2056 GCA_037917155.1 Candidatus Eiseniibacteriota bacterium | reverse complement strand
CGACCCGGGCGGTCGCGCGCTCGGGCCCGGCCTTCACGACGACGAAGTACAACCCGCCCGGCACGTCGGCGCCGCGGGCGTCGCGACCGTCCCACGCCGCGTCGTGCCGCCCGGGAGGCAGGTCGTCGTCCGCCAGCGTGCGCACGAGCCGGCCCGCCGGGTCGCGGATCTCGATGCGGACGCGCGCCGCGCTCGCCAGCTCGTAGGAGATCGTCGTGGACGTCGCGAACGGGTTCGGCCGGCTGGGATGGAGCAGCAGGCGCGGTCTGCCGCCCGGGCCGCGGGGCACCACCACGCGGCCGATCACCGTCTCGCTGTCCGCGGTGACGGCCGCGAGCTCGTACGTCAGCGGGTCGGTGCCGGCGGGGGGCGTGTCGACGAGCGCCTGCGGACCGGCGCCCTCGATGGGCACGGCGTTCAGGCGCGTGCGCTGCGATTCGTCCGCCGACAGCCGATACACGACCGCGCCCGTGCCCGGGGCGGCCGGCGAGAGCTCCCAGTCGATCCGGATCGTGCCGCCCGCCTGCGGCGTCGCGGTGAACGTCAGCGCGCGGACCGCCGTGACGTTCGGCGCCAGCACCAGGGCCATGAGCGCGTACGCGGAGATGAACATGTCGTCGCGCCCGGCCTTCGACAGGCCGCCGCCGGCGTAGTTGCCCGCGCCGGTGATCGACTGGTTCGCCAGGTTCATCAGGAACCCCGTCGAATCCCACGCTGAGAAGCCGTTGAACGCGTAGAGCGCGTACGTGCGCGAGCCGCCGCCGTTGACGTCGTTCGCGCAGCTCGTCAGGCCCGGGAGCGAGTTCGGGTAGACGACGTCGCGGAACGTCGAGGCGAAGTACTTCATCGTCCCGGGCGCCGAGAACGTCGGCTGGCCCTCGAGGTTCATCTCGAACACGACGCGCATGTAGTAGTTCGCGTAGTTGACGAGCTGCCAGTCCAGCGTCGAGGGGTCCAGCTCCTTGGCCCAGCGATAGGCGGTGGGATGGTTCGGGTTGACCACCTGCGCGTTCACGAGCTGGTTCAGGATCTGGGTCGCGCGCGCCCAGTAGAACGAGTTGCCGCCCATCGACCAGAGGTAGTACGCGAGCCGCCAGTTCGCCGACCGCGGCTCCGTGTCGGGCTTGTAGAACGCCGCATAGGGCGTGTTCCACGCCGCGAGCGAGTCGCCGCCGCAGCGCTGGTACCACTTCGCGAGGAACTGGCTCTCGAGCCAGCCGCGCCAGAAGTCGGCCGCCGCGGCATAGCGCGAATCCTTGGCGCGGTTCTGCTGGAACGCGTACGCCCACAGCGCCACGTTCCCGGACGCGATGGACTCGTCGAGCCAGTTGGTGTCCTTGCCGTAGAACGTGGTGTTCGTGGGATCCGCGAGCCACAGCCAGTCGGTGAAGCCGTCCGTGGTCCCGTCGAGCCAGGCGTCGACGAGCTTGGTGCGTGCGAGCTCGGTCAGCTCGAGCACGCGGTCGAGGAACTGGTAGTCGCCGGTGGCGCGGAACGCCATGAGCAGCGCTTCGACGTAGTTCCCGCCGTCGCGTCCGATCTGGTAGACGTCGCCGCTCAGCATGGTGTTGTCGACGAGCGTGCTGCTGGCGTCCATGCCGGCGACGAGGCGCGAGACCCAGAGCGATTCGGCCGGCGTCCACGGCAGCGCGTGCCGCGCGCCCAGCGGCGCGGCGTCGAGCGGCAGCCGCTGCGCGGCGCGCATGGAGGCGAGGGCGGCCGGATCCGGCAGGGCCGCCGCGCGCGCGAGCGCGAGCGGGCCGCCGCCGAGGAGGACGAGGAGCGCGAGGACACGGGCCACGAATCGCATGATGACCTCCGTGCGGATGGAGCGGCACGCGATCGCGGGGAGAATCGGAGTCGGAGCGGCCCGGACGCGGGGCAGTGTCCGCCCGCGCGAAGCGTCCGGCAAGGGGTCCCGCAACACGATTCGCCGCAGCCGGCTGCGCGGCGGCGCGCCGCTCACCTCGCGATCGGCGCGCCGTCCTCCACCGCCGCGGGCGCGAGCACGACGAGCTGGCCGGACATCATGGGCAGGTGGTTCGGCATGTTGCAG
>JBAIWU010000748.1:0-1559 GCA_037917155.1 Candidatus Eiseniibacteriota bacterium | reverse complement strand
GGGCCCCGGTCCGCGCGTCCGCGCCGCCCCGCGCCGGGGCTGGCCTGGAGCGCGACACGCTGGCGTGGGTCGGCGCGCGCGTGGTCACTGCGCCCGATCTCGTGCAGCGGATCGAGTGGATGCCGTGGCCCGAGAAGCACGGCGAGGCCAGCATGGACAGCGCGCGCGCCCGCGCGCTGGAGTCGCTGGTCGCGGAGAAGCTGCTGGCGCAGCAGAGCGAGCGCGAGGCCCCGGGCGACTCGGTGACGCCGATGCGGGCGGCGCTGCGACGCGCGCTGATGCGCGACGCGCTCTACCAGCAGGTCGTCGCGGGCGTCCCGCGCCCCGATCCCGCGCAGGTCCAGCGGCTCGTCCGCGAGCTCCACCCGGGCGCGAAGCCCTCGGAGCTGCCGGCCCTCCGCCGCGCAGTGGCGGATTCGCTCAATGCGCTCGGCGACATGGAGCGCGCGGGACAGTTCATGATGCAGCACCTCGCGGGCCGCCGCGTCGAGGTGGACTCGACCACGTTCATGCTGCTCGCCGACTCGCTGCGCGCGTACATGGAATGGGTGCACGACCCGCCCGCGCCGGGGGGCGGCATCGTCGTGCCCGGCGAGGCGGCCGACGTCCTCACGGGCCGGCTCGCGCCCGCGCTCGGACGGACGCTCGCGCACCTGCCCGACGGCCCGCTCACGCTGCGCGGTGCGCTCGAGGATCTCCACTTCTATCTCTTCGCGGTCCACTCGCTCGAGCCGCGCCGGTTCGCGATCGAGTTCAACCAGTGCCTGCGGCGAATCGTCGAGGGCGAGCTGATGGCCCGCGAGGCCGAGCGGCGCGGGCTCGACCGGCTGCCCGCCGTCCGGCAGGACCTCGAGCGCTGGACCGACGCGTGGCGCGCGGGGCACGTGCTCGCGGGCCTCACGCGCGAGACGCAGGCCGACACCGACGCGGCGTTCCGGGCGCTCGCGCTGACCGAGCCGCAGCGCGCGCGGCAGGTGTGCGAGGTCGACCTCTCCGAGATCCTGAGCGGCTCGCGCGGCGAGGCGCTCGAGCTCGCGGGCGAGATCGGGCTGGGGGCGCGTTTCGACTCGATCGCGACCCGCCGCAGCCTCCGCAACGAATGGGCCGCGCAGGGCGGGCGCTCGGGTTTCTTCCCCGTGAGCGAGCACCCGGACCTGGGCTACGTGGCGCTGCTCGCGCTGCCGGATTCGCTCGTGGGCCCGGTGCAGCTCCCGGAGGGCTGGGCGCTGCTGAGGGTGCACGGCAAACGCCTGCGCGCCGACTCGTCGCAGGCGGCCGCCGAGCTCGAGCGCGCGCGCGCGATCGCCGTCGGCGAGGCGCGCGTCCAGCTCATCGCCCGGCACGTCGCGGGCCTCGCGGAGCGCACGCCCGTGCGCATGGACCTCGCGGCGTTGCGGCGCGTCGAGATCCTTTCCGGCAACATGGTCGTGAAGCGCTCGCTGGGCTTCGGCGGCGGCATGACCGCCTCGCCGCCGCTGATGCCCATGTGGCAGTGGACGCGGCTGTGGAGTGGCCGCGCGTCGCCCGCGCCCTGAAGCGGCCAGGATCGCCGACGCGCG
>JBAIWU010000747.1:0-6377 GCA_037917155.1 Candidatus Eiseniibacteriota bacterium | reverse complement strand
CGGTCGGCCGCTCCGCGCAGCGGGCGCGCAGCGCGGCGAGTGCCGCCTCCGGGACCGGTACGCGCGAGCACACCGCGATCACCTGCGCGGCCACCGCCGCGCCGCCGACGGGCAGGTGCGCCGCGACGTCGGCCGCGAGCGCCGGCCCGTGCGCGAAGTCGGGCGCGTCGACGCTCCAGTGCGCGCCCGCGGGCAGCGCGGGCAGCGCGCCGCGCACGACGAGGCCGCGGGCCGCGATCGCCTCGAGCCGGGCGGCCCAGTCGGCGGGCGTGAGCGACTCGAGCGGCGCGGCGAGGTCGGCGTCCGACGGTGCGGGCCGCGCCGCGTCGAACGCGGCGAGCCGCGGGCGCGAGGCGTCGAAGGGCAGGCGGTCGATCGCGCCCTCGACGAGCGCGTCGGCAAGCTCGAGGCGGGCCCGGCGCACGCCCTCGTTCCAGTGCGCGTAGAGGAGCAGGTCGCAGCCGGCCGCGAGCGCGGCGGCGCCGGCCTGCGCGGGCGAGCGCCCGGCCGCCGCGCCCTGCATCTCGAGCGCGTCGGTGACGCACACCCCGGCGAAGCCCAGCCCCTCGCGCAGCAGCGTGCCGGCGATCGCGGGCGAGAACGTCGCCGGGCGCTCGCGGTCGAGCGCGGGGTAGACGACGTGCGCGGTCATGACCGAATCGGCGCCCGGGTTCGCGCGGAACGGCGCCAGCTCGCGCGACTCGAGCGTCGCCGCGCCCGCGTCGCACGCGGGCAGCGCGAGGTGCGAGTCGAGCCGCGTGTCGCCGTGGCCGGGGAAGTGCTTCAGGCACGAGGCGACGCCGCCCGCGCGGTAGCCGCGCACGAGCTCGGCCACGGCCGCGGACACGGCCGCGGGCGTGGTGCCCCAGGCGCGCGGGCCGATGACGGGGTTGTCGGGTTCGCTGTGCACGTCCGCCACCGGCGCGAAGTTCCAGTCGAAGCCCAGCGCGCGCAGGCGGCGCGCGGTCACCTCGGCGATCCACGCGAGGTCGCCCGGGCGGGCGCCGCGCGCGAGCAACGCTGCGTTGGGCGGCACCTCGAGGTGCCCGGGGAGCTGCGAGACCCAGCCACCCTCCTCGTCGAGCGCGATGAACAGCCGGCGCGGGCGGGCCAGCTCCCGCAGTCGGGCCGTGAGCCGGCGCAGGTCCGCGAGGTCGCGGAAGTCGCGCGCGAACACGATGACGCCGGCGGGGGGATACTGCGCGAAGTCCCGCTCCCACGCGGGCGCAAGTCCGTCCGGGGGAAGGCCGATCACCATGCGGCGCGCGATGCCTCGTTGGGCGTCCATCGGGCGCCGGACTCTGGGGGACGTTTCAGGCCATGTCAAAACCCGGTCGCCCCGGCACGCCGGTCGGGGGTTCGGGCGCGATCGTGCAAATCGCCCGTTGGGCCCCCACGATCCAAGGTCTAGACTGCATCGCCAATCCCTCCTCAGCTCGCCCCCACCCGTTCCCGGGAGGACCTCCTGGATCTCCGTCAGCCGTGGCGCGCCGGCCTGCTCGCCCTCGCACTCCTCGCCTGCGCGGGCGTCGCCGCCCCCGCCGCCGGCGGCGCCGCGGGCCCCGCGCCGCCGAAGGCGCCCGGCGCGAAGCCGCCCGGGCGCGAGAAGGTGTTCACCATGCTCTACGGCGACGACCACTGCTTCGGGCTGATCGCCCCGGACGGCTGGGTGCTCGACGACTCGAGCGGGCTCGGCTCGCGCATCCGCGTCGTGCTCTACCCGAAGGGCCAGAAGTGGTCGACGGCGCAGACGGTGATGTACGTGAACCCCATCCACCAGGACCCGAAGGCGCGCAGGACGCTGGCGCAGGTGATCGAGCAGGACGTGGCCGCGTTCGGCAGGCAGGCGCCGCACGGCAAGGTCTCCGCGGGCCCGCAGGTGCGCACCGATGCCGGCAAGACGGCCGAGGTGCGCTACTTCGCGACCAACGGCGGCGCGCCCGAGGAGGCGGTGGCGTATGTGCCCGAGGACGACCTCGTCATGCTGCTCGTCCTGAGCTCGCGCGAGCCGGGCGGGCTCCAGCGCACGCTGCCGGCGTTCCGCGACATGGTCGCGAGCTACCGCTTCGTCGCGGGCAACATCCGGACGCCGACCACGCCCGCCGACCCGGGGCGCTGACCATGACGATCCGCGTCTCCCGCAAGAGCGAGCGCTTCACGGAGTCGGTCATCCGCGAGATGACCCGGCTCGCGAACGCGCACGGCGCGGTCAACCTCTCGCAGGGCTTCCCCGACTTCCCGGCGCCCGACGCGATCAAGCAGGAGGCGGCGCGCGCGGTCATGGCCGACGTGAACCAGTACGCGATCACGTGGGGCGCGAAGCGACTGCGCGACGCGCTGGCGGCCAAGCACGAGCGCTTCACGGGCCTCGCGTTCGATCCCGAGCGCGAGATCGTGGTCTGCTGTGGCGCCACCGAGTGCATGATCTCGACGATGATGGCGCTCGTCGACCCGGGCGACGAGGTGATCGTGTTCGAGCCGTTCTACGAGAACTACGGTCCCGACGCGATCCTCTCGGGCGCGACGCCGCGCTTCGTGCGGCTGCGCGAGCCGGACTGGAGCTTCGACCCGGCCGAGCTCGCGGCGGCGTTCAACGAGCGCACGTGCGCGATCGTCGTGAACACGCCCAACAACCCGACGGGGAAGGTGTTCACGCGCGCCGAGCTGGAGTCCATCGCGGCGCTGTGCCGCCGCTGGAACGTGATCGCGGTCACCGACGAGATCTACGAGCACATCGTCTACGAGGGCGAGCACGTGTCGATGGCGTCGCTCGAGGGCATGCGCGAGCGCACCGTGACCATTTCCGGCCTCTCGAAGACATGGAGCGTGACGGGCTGGCGCATCGGCTGGTGCCTGGCGCCGCCCCAGATCGTGGGCGCGATCCGCAAGGTGCACGACTTTCTCACCGTCGGCGCGCCGGCGCCGCTGCAGGAGGCCGCCGCGGTGGCGCTCGCCATGCCGGACGCGTACTACGCCGACCTCGCGAAGGGCTACCGCGCGAAGCGCGACTTCCTCGTGCCGGCGCTCAAGGACGCGGGCTTCGGCGTGTTCGTGCCGCACGGCGCCTACTACGTCATGACGGACCTGTCGCCGTTCGGCTTCGACGACGATGTCGCGTTCGCGCGCTTCCTCGTGCGCGAGGTGGGCGTCGCGGGCGTGCCGGGCTCCAGCTTCTACTCCGATCCCGCCGCGGGCCGCCAGCGGCTGCGCTTCCATTTCGCACGCAGGCGCGAGACACTCGACGCGGCCGTCGAGCGCCTGCAATCCCTCAGGTCCCGCCTGGCGGCGGGGCCCCACCGCTGACCCCGGGGGTTCCATCCTCATGGCTCCGTTCCGTCGCTCGTCCCTCGGCCCCATCGGCGTCGCCATGCTGCTCTCGGTCCTGCTGGGCTTCGGCCTGGCGCGGGCGATCTCGGCCACCGACGACCTGCGCGCCAACCTCGACCTGTTCGAGGACGTGCTCTACCGCGTCCAGAACAGCTATGTCGACGTGCCCGACAACGAGAAGCTGATCCACGGCGCCATCGACGGGATGCTCAAGACGCTGGATCCGCACTCCATCTTCCTGCCCGAGAAGCGCGCGCAGCAGATGGACGAGCAGTTCCACGGCGAGTACTCGGGCATCGGCGTGCAGTTCGACATCCAGGACAACAAGATCGTCGTCATCTCGCCGCTCGAGGGCACGCCCGCGTACCGGCTCGGCATCCGCGCCGGCGACAAGATCACCGAGATCGACGGCAAGCCGCTCAAGAAGGGCATCACGAACGACGACGTCTTCCACGCGCTGCGCGGGCCGACGGGCTCGACGGTCTTGGTGACGGTCGAGCGCGAGGACGAGTCCGAGCCGCTCCACTTCACGATCGAGCGGGCCAAGATTCCGATCGAGAGCCTCCCGTACGCCTACATGATCCGGCCCGGCGTCGGCTACGTGCGCGTCATCCGCTTCGCGCAGACGACGGGCGAGGAGCTGTCAACGGCGCTCGCGAAGCTGCGCGGGCAGGGCATGAAGAGCCTGCTCATCGACCTGCGCTCGAACTCGGGCGGCCTGCTCTCGCAGGCGGTCGATGTGCTCGATCAGGTCATCCCCGAGAACAAGCGGCTCGTCTACACGCGCGGGCGCATCCCGTCCTCGAACGCCGACTACTACAGCACCGGCCGCTCCGGGAAGTGGACGGACGGCCCGCTCGTCGTGCTCGTCGATCACGGCAGCGCCTCGGCGAGCGAGATCGTCTCGGGCGCCGTGCAGGACCTCGACCGCGGCCTCGTCGTGGGCATCAACACGTTCGGCAAGGGCCTGGTGCAGAACCAGATCAACCTGACGCAGGGCAAGCTGCTGCTCACGATCGCGCGCTACTACACGCCGAGCGGCCGCGGCATCCAGCGCCCGTACGACAAGTACGACGACGCGTCGGCGTACCAGGAGGACGCGTTCAAGGAGGACGTGCCCTCGGACTCGGCGCTCAAGGCGCGGCCGCAGTTCAGGACCGGCCTCGGCCGCGTCGTGTACGGCGGCGGCGGCATCTACCCGGACGTCGTGATCAAGGACCCGCCGAATCTGACGCGTCCCGAGATCGACTTCATCACCAAGCGCGCGGGCTTCGAGTTCGCCACCCACTGGGTGACGAGGCATCCCGGCCAGACGTGGACGGCGGCGTCGTTCGACTCGACGTTCAAGCTCTCGGCCGACGAGTGGAAGACGCTGCAGGGCATCCTCGCGGCCAAGAAGATCACTTTGAACGACTCGACGTGGACCGCGGAGCGGCCGTTCATGCTGCGCCAGGTGCGCGCCGAGCTCGCGAGCGCGACGCTCGGCTCGCTCGACCGCTACAAGATCGCGGTCGAGGACGACTCGCAGCTCAACGCGGCGCTGCAGCTCTTCCCGAAGGCGCAGGCGCTCATGGCGAGCGCCGGCGCGCAGGAGCGCAAGCCCGGCCGCCGCTGAGCGGACCGGCCACGCACGCACGACGCCCCGGCGGAGCGATCCGCCGGGGCGTTTGGCGTCCGGGCCGGTTGTGGGCCGGACGCGGGGGGTCGTAGAATTCGCGCGCGTGGAAGTCCGCGCGCATCCGCGGGCCCCCGACCCGTCGTGCCGGCCCGCGTGGGCCGCAGCCTCGGGAGGGTCTCCATGAATGGCCGCATCGCGCCGTCGATCGCGATCAGCATCCTCCTGTGCCTTTCCGCGGCGCCGGTGCGGGCCGCGTGGCTCGCCGACGGCAACCCCGTCGCCACGTTGACCGGCGACCAGGAATCGCCGCGGCTCGTGCCCGACGAGCGGGGCGGCGTCTTCGTCGTTTGGGACCACTTCGCCGGCATGCGCGCGCAGCGTTTCGGCCGCGACGGCGACGTCTGGCCGGGCTGGCCGCTCGTGGGCGCGGACGTGCCGCCGGTGCCCTCGCCGGCCCATCGCCTCAATTGGCTCGGGACCGCGGTTCCGGACGGCCGGAGCGGACTGTACGTCGTGAGCGCCCTGGGCGGTGTCTGCAATGGCAACTGCAGCTTCGATCCCGTCCGGCTGATCGCGCAGCGTCTCGCGCCGTGGGGCGCCCCGGCCCCGGGCTGGCCGGCGGAGGGCGTGCCGATCGACGGGCGGCTCGTCCATCCGAGCACGTTGCAGAGCGTGTGCGCCGTGGGCTCGGCCGACGGCGGCGTGCTCGTCGCGTGGAACCCGCTCGAGATCGTCCAGGGCCGTCCGGTTCCGCCGCGGCTGCTCGTCCAGTCGATCGCAGCCGGTGGGACGCCGCGCTGGGGCGCCGACGGGGTCGAGATCGCCTCGGGCCCGTTGGGCGCGATCGCGCCGGTTTCCGACGGGCACGGCGGGGCGTTCGTCTTCTGGTGCCGGACGTATGCGGACACGACGGCCCGCGTCCTCGGCCAGCACGTGTCCGCGGACGGCAGGCGGCTCTGGAATCCGGCGGGCGTCCCCATCGGGAGCCGGCGGATGCCGCAGGTCACCGGGCCGCTCGCCGTCGCGGACGGCCGGGGCGGCGCGATCGTCGAATGGCAGGAAGGCACGGGCGCGCCCCCGGAGCTGCGCGCGGCGCGGGTGCGCGACGAGCCGCACCGGGACCCGCAGGTGCGCGAGGTGCTCGTGGTCCCGGCGGGCGAGGTCCAGACCTCCGTCGGCCTGTGCGCCACGGTCGACGGCGGCGCGGTGATCGGCTGGATGGAGCGCAGCGGCCCCGACGTGCACGTCTTCGCGCAGAAGCTCTCGCACGAAGGCCGGCTCGAGTGGGGACCTCGCGGCGCGACCGTCTGCGCCGCCCCCGGCGTCCGCTCTCGACTCGCGCTCGCGGGCGACGGCCGCGGCGGCGCGTTCGCCGCGTGGGACGACAGCCGCGACACGGGCCGGCTCTTCGCCACGCGCCTGGCGCGCGACG
>JBAIWU010000746.1:0-2073 GCA_037917155.1 Candidatus Eiseniibacteriota bacterium | reverse complement strand
GACTCGCGGCGACGGGCAATGCCGCTAAGGCCGCGGCGGACGTGCCGCGCCGCTCGCGGCGCTAGGGATCATCCCACGGCTCCAGCCGCACGGTCACACCCGCCCGCAGCGTGTTGTGGATCTCGGCGACCGCGTCGGTCCGGCGCAGGAGTGCCGCGACCGCGTCCTTGGGAGCACTCGAGGCCACGCGCACGCGGTAGCGGATGTCGCTCGCGGGGAGCCCGATCCCCTCGAAGTCGGCGGTTGCCTCGACCTCGACGCCGGCGACGGCGATGCCGAGGCGCGCGGCCTCCCGGTAGAGGTCGTTGCAGTAGCAGGTCGCCAGCGCGAGCATCAGCAGCTCGCCGCCGTTGACGGCCGAGCCGCGGCCCGAACCCTTCGCCGGAACGGCGAGCTTGCGCTCGGCGCCGGCGGTGGTCACCGTCACGTCGTGAGCGTCGGCCGCGTTCTTCAGCCTCGCACAGATCCGCACGCGCGCGCTCCCTCGGGCGCGCAGCCCGGCTGGACGGCGTGATCGGGCAGGCGGCTCGCGCGGCCGCTGCAGTTCGCCGCATCGCTCGCGGCCGCCGCGACCATTCATCCTCCCGATGGCGACGAAGCCGGCGGACCCTTGAGCTCGACCGTGTTGCCCTCGGGGTCCGAGAGATAGAGCGAAGGTCCTTCGCCCTCGGCGCCGTAGCGGGATGCGACGTCGCCGGCTGCGACCCGGTGTGCCGCGAGCAAGGCGCTGATTGCCGCGGCGTCGAAGGGCTCGACCCGCACGCAGAAGTGATCCATGTTCCGGCCGGTTCGACCCGGACCGGCACCGCCGGCCGCGCCAAGGGGACCGGAGACCGTCACGAGGTCGATCAGCGACCGGCCGGCGCGCAACTGCACGAGGCCGAGCTCATCCTGGCGCCGCTCGACGACGCAGCCCAGAACGTCGCAGTAGAAGTCGATCATCCTCGGCAGGTCGACGACCCGCAGGACGAGGTGGTCTATCTCGCGGATCCGGATCACGCGACAGCCCCGTTGCGGCCCGCCTCCGCGCAAATGAAACGGCAATTCAAGCCGGGCCGTCAATGACCTCCGCCGGCTCCGCCTGCTGCAGCGCGGTCGTGACGCCGTGTGGTCGCGAGCCGCGCCGCGAGCGCGGCAGCCGCGATGAGCGCGAGGGCCGGCACGCGCCGCAACGGCGCGCGAACCGGACCGACGACGGGCCGGAGGCTCACGAGACAGACGTCGAAGAAGTATGCGCTCGCAACGCCGCCGAACCGGAATTACGTCGAGTTCATCGCCGCTGGCGAGGGCCCGGATCAGCCGCAGCACCTGCGGCGCGTCCGGCGGCCGCATCCCCGACCCGCGCCGTCACATATCGCAGGCGGGCCAGCGCGAGCGGCCTCAGGTCGACGGCACAAAGCGGGCGGCGATCATCCGCCCCTCCTCTTTGTCATAGCGCCAGGGTGTCTCCTTGGTCGCCGACGAGACGACGGTCGTCCAGAATTCGACGGCCGACACGTCCACCTCCGGATGCGGCCTGCGTACCCAGCCGCACGCCGCGAGCGACGCGAAGGCCTTCGCCAACGGCTCGCTCGAGGCCAGCGGCCGCAGTCCCGCCGGGATGCCTTCGCCGGTGCGGTAGATATGCATGCAGAGCTGCACCGCCTCATCGAGGGAGAGACCCTCCGGCCAGCGAGTCTTGAGGTAATTCGCGAGCGCTTCCATTGCGAGCCTACACGCGGGCGCTACGCCCGAGGTCGGGCGGCCGCGGTACGCCGTCGGCGCTGCCGCACGTCACGAGTCGCGGCCGCTGCCGCCGTCCCTTCGTCTTCATTCACAGCAGTCCGTGCGCACACAGGCCTCGGCATGCTCGGTCCAGCCAGTTTGCCCGGCCGCGCCCTCGATGCGGAGCCACCGGTCTTGACCGGGCCGCGACAGAATCTCGAGGCCCGCGTCGTTCGCAAAGAGTACTTGATCGGCGCAGGTAGCGCCCTTCGGCCAGCAGTGGCCGCTGCCCTCCTCGGCGGCGGGCGTCAGAGCAGCCCGAGCAGCCGGGCGATCGGGGCCACGCCCAGGCCACGGCCCTCCGCGACG
>JBAIWU010000745.1:0-2238 GCA_037917155.1 Candidatus Eiseniibacteriota bacterium | reverse complement strand
TAGATGTCGATCAGCTTCTCGCGCGCGCTGCGCGGGGAGGAGAAGATCGCCTCGGCGTCGGCCTCGACCTCCTCGAGCCGCTGCTCGGAGAGGTAGCCGAGCACGGCCTCCTTGCGGGGGAAGTAGTTGAAGAACGTCCCCTTCGCGACATCGGCGCGCTCGGTGATTTCGTCGATGGTGGTGTTCGCGAAGCCGCGCTTGCTGAAGAGCCGGATCGCCTCCTTGAAGATGCGCTCCCTGGTCTCTTCCTTCTTGCGCTCGCGGCGCGACAGCTCGTTGATCATGGCGAGGTCCCGGTCGCTCCTGGTTGGACTGACTTCAAACGTGACTGCGGTGCAAGAATAAACCGACTACAGTTCGTGAACGCAAGCACGATCCGACAATCTGTGTCGGCATGACTACTCTCGCGCTTCACTAAATGTTTCCGTGCAATCGCTTGTTGATTTGTTAATTCTGACCAAAGTCCAAGCCTGACTTTGGTTCACGGATGATGAAAACGATTACACGAAATGACTCGAAAGTCGGTGGAACCGCGTCGTTGGGAGGCGGAATGGCCGCGCCGGTGGGGGGAAGGGGTGCGTCGCGCCGGGGTTCGCGCCGCGGGGGCGAGTCGGGATTGCCCGCGGGCGCGCGAGCGGGCGCGCGTCCGCGGGCGAGCGCCGACTAGAAGCCGAGTGCCACCTGCGCGAGCCAGCCGCGCGTCGCGCCGGGGGTGAACATGGGCACCAGGTTGCCGCTCGCGTCGTAGTCCATGTAGCCGGTGGTGGCGTAGAGCGCGTTCAGCGCGTTGAGCACGCGCAGCGACAGGTCGACGCGTGTGCCGCCCACGCCGAACGCGAAGCCGCCGATCGCGTCGACCACCGTGTGCGGCGCCACGCTGTTCGTCGGGTCCTGGCTGAAGTCCACGTACTGGCGCCCGACGTAGCGCACCTCCCCGCCGAGCCGCGCGCCGCGCCAGCCCAGCTGCGCGGAGCCGTTGACCATGGTCGCCGGGAACCACGGGATCTGGTTGCCGTCGCGGCTCACCGCGGTGGCGGCGTCGAGCAGGTCCGTGAAGCGCACGAAGTGGTTGTCGCTGAGCGTCGGCGACAGCTCGAGCGCCAGCGTCGCGCGGTCGGCGAGCGGCAGCGCGGCCTTGAGGCGCGCCTCGATCCCCTGGTGCACCGAGCGGGCCGCGTTCACCGGCACCCAGGTGTTGACGTCGGCGAGGTACTCGTAGGGGATCAGCTCGTCGCGGAAGTCCATGCGGAACAGGTTCACCGTCGCCGAGGCGCGCGATCCGCGCCACGAGCCGCCCAGCTCCCAGTCGTTGACGTGCTCGGGGCCGATCAGCGGGTCGCTCCACACGCCGGTCGCCGGGTCGTAGCGCGCGAACAGCGGCGGCGTGCCGCCCTCGGCGGCCCACAGGTCCTGGAACGCCGGCTCGCGGCTCGAGTACGCCCACGCGCCGAACACCGTGACGTCGGCCCGCGGCGTCCAGGTGAGCCCGAGGCGCGGCGACAGGAAGTCGTAGGTCTGGTCGAAGCGGAAGCCGTCGAAGCGGTCGTCGCGCTGGTGGTACTCCTCGTGGCGCCACGCCAGGTCGGCGGTCACCTGCAGGCGCGGCGCCGCGTCCCACGCCTCGCGCGCGAACAGGCCGCCCGCGAACGTGCGCGGGTGGTAGTCGGAGTACGGCAGGTCGGCGGGCGTGCCCGGCGGGAGCCCGTTGCCCGAGATCACCTGCCCCGTGTGGTGGCCGTCGTGCCAGCGCATCTCGCCGCCCACGGTGAGCGTGCCGCGGTCGTGCGCCCACTCGACGCGCGGCACCCAGCCGAAGTGGCGGTTGGCGATGAAGCGCCGGCGCACCACGTCGAGCGAGTCCACGATCACGTTGCCGTTGGCGTCGCGCACGAAGAAGCCGGCGTCGTTCAGCTCGTAGTAGTTGCGCGCGAACAGCGTGGAGTCCGAGGTCGCCCATGGCGTGATGCGGTAGTCGGTGAGCGGCTGGTGGAAGCGCTGCTCGTCGTAGTAGCCCTGGCCGTCGAAGTAGAACAGCGTCTGCGACAGCCTGACGCCCGGCCGGATCGCCCAGTCGTGCAGCAGCTCGTAGTGCGGCTCGAAGAAGTGATCGCGCTCGTTCGGGTACGTGAGCGGGTTGTAGCGCCGGTCGAGCAGCTTGTCGCCCGGCACCAGCCCGGCCACGCCGTCGGGCACGTCGCCGTCGAGGTACGCGCCGGGGATGCCGACGTAGGCGAGGTG
>JBAIWU010000744.1:0-3858 GCA_037917155.1 Candidatus Eiseniibacteriota bacterium | reverse complement strand
CGGAACGCGAACGGCTCGATGCGGGCGAACAGCATCCGCATGGCCGGGTTGAACGTGATCGCGAGCAGCGCCGCGATCGCCATCGCGAGGTTCTTCGAGTACGCGAGCGGCCGGAACAGCCGGCCTTCCTGGTCGACGAGCGTGAAGATCGGCATGAACGCCACCGCGATCACGAGCAGCGAGAAGAAGACCGACGGCCCCACCTCGAGCAGCGCCTCGAGCCGGACGCGGTGGAAGTCCTCCTTCCCCCCCTCCGCCTGCCAGCGATGGATCTTGTTGTACGCGTTCTCGACCTCGACGATGGCGCCGTCCACGAGCACGCCGATCGAGATCGCGATGCCGGCGAGCGACAGCAGGTTGGCGTTGAGCCCCATCGCATACATGGGGATGAACGCGAGTGCGACGCTCACGGGGATCGTCAGGATCGGCACGGTCGCCGACGGGACGTGCCAGAGGAACAGCAGGATCACGAGCGAGACGATGATGATCTCCTCGATGATCTTGTTCCGCACGGTGTGGATCGCGCGATCGATGAGGTCGGAACGGTCGTACGTCGTGACGACCTCGACGCCCGCGGGCAGCGAGGGCTTCAGCTCCGCGAGCCTGGCCTTGACGCGCTGGATGACCGCGAGCGCGTTCTCGCCCTGCCGCATGACCACGATGCCGCCCACGACGTCGCCCTGCCCGTCGTAGTCGGCGATGCCGCGCCGCATCTCGGGGCCCAGCGCCACCGTCGCGACGTCCTTGACCTCGATCGGCGTACCGTCCTGGGTCTTGAGGACGAGCTTCTCGATGTCCTGCGTGGATTTCACGTAACCGCGGCCGCGCACCATGTACTCGCGGCCCGAGAGCTCGACCAGCCGCCCGCCCACGTCGTTGTTGCCGTGCCGGACCGCCTCGACGACCGCGTCCAGCGGCAGCCCGTACGCCGCGAGGCTCGAGGGGTTCACGGTCACCTGGTACTGGCGCACCTGCCCGCCCACCGTGGCCACCTCGGCCACGCCGGGCACGCTCTGCACGGCATAGCGCAGGAACCAGTCCTGGTAGCTCCGCAGCTCGTCGTTCGAGTGCTTGCCCGAGTGGTCGACGAGCGCGTACTGGAAGACCCAGCCGACGCTCGTCGCATCGGGACCCAGCTCGGTGGTCACCCCCGCCGGCAGGCGCGACTGGATCTTGGAGAGGTACTCGAGCACGCGCGAGCGCGCCCAGTAGATGTCCGTGCCGTCCTGGAACACGACGTACACGTAGCTGTAGCCGAAATCGGAGTAGCCCCGGATCGCCTTGACCCTGGGCGCTCCCAGCAGCGACGTGATGATCGGGTAGGTGACCTGGTCCTCGATGATGTCCGGGCTGCGGTCCCAGCGCGAGTAGACGATCACCTGCGTGTCCGAGAGGTCCGGCAGGGCGTCGAGCGGGATGTGCCGCATCGTCCAGACCGAGATGAGCAGCGCCACGACCGTGGCGGCGATGACCAGCCAGCGGTTCTCGGCCGAGAAGCGGATGATGGTCCGGATCATGGCGTCCTGCCGCCCATGGCCGCGAGCGACGCGCGCAGCTGGGACTCCGAGTCGACGAGGAAGTTGGCGCGGGTCACGACCTGCTGGCCGGCCTGCAGCCCGCCGCGCACCTCGACCTGCCCCCCGTCGCGGGCGCCGAGCTGCACCTCGCGCGGCGAGAACTTGCCCTCCCCCAGCGCGAGGAAGACGACGTCCTTGGTGCCCGAGCGGATCACGGCGTCCGCGGGGATGCTGAGGCCCGGCCGATCGTGCCCCGCGAGCACGACGTCACCGTAGAGCCCGGGCTTGAGCACGCCGCCCGGGTTCGGGAAGTGCATGTGGACCTTCGCCGTCCGCGTCCCGGGATCGAGCAGCGGGTCGATGAACGCGACCATGCCGCGGAAGACCCGCCCGGGGTACGCGGCCAGCGTCAGGCTCGCGGGCATCCCCACGCGGACGCTGGCGAGGTCGCCCTCGTAGGCGTCCGCCATCACCCACACCTCGCCGAGGTCGGTGATCTCGAATGGCGTGTCGCCCGCCGCGACGCTCGCGCCCTGCACGACGTTCTTCGCGGTGACGACGCCCGCGATCGGCGAGAGGAACGTGAGCGTGCGCGACGGCGAGCGCGTGGCCTCGATGCGCTGGATCTCCGCGTCGGGCACGTCCCACAGCTCGAGCTTGTGGCGCGCTGCCGCGACGAGCGACGCGCCGTCGTCGGTCGACGCGCCGGCCCTGCCCAGCGCGTCACGCGTCTGCAGCGCCAGCACGTACTCGTTCTCGGCCGCGAACAGCGACGGGCTGTAGAGCGAGAAGAGCGGCTGGCCGCGCCGCACGGGCATGCCGACGAAATCGACGAACAGCCGGTCGACGTAGCCCTCGACCTTGACGTTCGTCTTGCGCACGCGCGTCGGGTCGACCTCGACGCGGCCCACCGTGCGCCAGCTCCCCGACACCGTGCCGCGGGTCACCGGAGCGGTCTGCAGCCCGATGAGCTGCTGGCGCGCCGGGTCGATCGTCACGGTCGCGAGGCCGTCGACGCTGGGACCCGCCCCCTGCCCCTCGTCGGCGTAGACGGGCACGTAGTCCATGCCCATCTCGTCCTTGCGCGGCACCGGCGAGGTCACGCTCGGATCCATCGGCGAGCGGTAGTAGGCGATCCGGCGTTCCGGCTTGCCCGCGATCGCATCCGCCTTGGCCTGGCCCCTCACCTCGACGAGCGTCATGCCGCAGATGGGGCACTCGCCCGGGTGGTCCGAGGTGATCGTCGGGTGCATGGGGCACTGGTAGAGCGGCTTGTCCACCGACGCCGCCGCGCGCACCCGCGCGCCCGGGCCGCGGTGCATCGCGAGCCAGGTCGCGCCCACGCCGAGCGCGATGCCCGCGACGAGCAGCACCACCATGGTCAGCGCGCGGCCGGACGCCATCGGGGCGAGCGTCGCCTTCGGCGTCGGGCGCGGCATCGTGTCGTGTTCGCTGGATTCGGTGTTCACGTCGTCCTCCGGGTCACATCCGGGGCATCGCAGTCGAATTGGATCCGGCGGCGGGCGCGGGAGCGGCCCCGCCCGCGCGAGCGGACGGCGCGGCCATGCCGCCGCTGCCCGGCATGGCGCCGCCGCCGAGCCCGCCGAGCGCCGGCGCGGCGACCGGATCGAGGCTCAGCTCGCGCTGCGCGATGTCGATCCGCTGCGCCGCCGCGACCGACTCGTAGTAGCCGCCCAGGTCGGCGAGGTAGCCCCCGAGCGCCTCGAGCACGCTCGCGAACGGCACGCGCCCGACCTGGTACTGCGCCATGGCGCTCGAGACCGTCGCCTCCGACTGGATGAGCACGCCCGCGCGGTAGAGCCGGTTGGTCTCGAGCAACGCCCCGAGCACCGCGCGCCGCTCCTCGAGCCGCTGCCGCAGCAGCCGCCGCAGCGCCTCGGCCCCGCTCGCGGCCGCGTCGCCGCGCAGCCGGGACTCGGCGACCGCACGTGACTGCCGGCTCGCGGCCCAGAGCGGCAGCGGCATGGAGACCCCCGCCTGCCACATGGGCTCGAACGCGCCGCCGCGCGGCATCACGCCCCCGCTCACCGTGAGGTCCGGGAGGTAGTCCCGCTTCGCCAGCGCGACCAGCGCGCCGGACTGCTCGACCGCGAGGCGGGCCCGCTTCAGCTCCGGGCTGCGCGCCTCGGCGTCCGCCTCGGCCGCCGCCGAGTCGGGCAGCTCCGGATCGGAGAGGTCGCCGAGCGAGAGCGAGGTCGGCACCGGCGCGTCGAGCGGCCGCGCCGCCGCGCGATCGAGCGCCGACACGCGCCGGCGCTCCTCGGCGACGAGCGCCCAGCGCTGCTGCCTGAGCCGGCTGCGCTCGAGCTGCGCGCGCAGG
>JBAIWU010000743.1:0-3656 GCA_037917155.1 Candidatus Eiseniibacteriota bacterium | reverse complement strand
GCGCCGCCGATGACCACGAACGACACGGTGCCGTTCGTCGTCGAGTAGTTCGTCACCGTCGCGGTGGCGCAGCCGGTGAACTGGGCGTGATACGACTGCGTGCTGGCGATCTTGATGTCCTGCGTGCAGCCCGAGAAGTCGAGCACGACGGGGACGCCCGCGATCGGGTTGTTGGCGAGGTCGCGCACGGTGACCGTCAGCTTGACCTTGTAGTCGATGCTGTCGGCCGCGTTCGACGGGTCGGTGGCGTTCGTGTAGTAGCCGACCAGGTTGATGCGGGTGTCGCCGACGGTGCAGTTGCCGGGGCTGACGATGCCCGCATACGCGGCGACGGCGCCGAAGAGCGTGGCACAAGCCACGAAGAGCGTGGCCTTGCGAACCAAACCAGTCATTGGTGCACCTCCCGAAGTGGAAAAAACCTGTTGCTGAGTTCTAGGCAAGGCTCTGTTGCGCGCAATCAGGTCGGGCTGCGAGCCACCTCCTTTCGAACTCGTATCTTCTTTGTTTGCTTGAGTTCGATGCCTTGGCAGGCTATCTGTCGCGTTCACAAGACCTTCGACCAGAAAAGTCTAGGAGTCCTGTTCCCACGGTGTCAAGAAAGTTTTTCGTCCTGCCCGGGGTGCCCGGAAGACCGGGTTTCGCCCGCCCCGACGCCCGACCCGGCGCCGGGATGCCGCATCGACACAGCCACCCTAACTGATTGCTTCACTGCTGGTTCTGCCGTCTCCTGGTGGGCGAAACAGGGTTCGAACCTGTGACCCCTTGCGTGTAAGGCAAGTGCTCTACCGGCTGAGCTATTCGCCCGTTTCCGAACCACTTCCGCGCACCAGGAACGCCACCGGGATGAGCACGCAGTAACCGGTCACGAGGAGCACCGGCGCCAGCGTGATGGAGCCCCTGGAGAGGCTGAGGTAGCCCACCACGAGCGACAGGATGCCGGCGCCGAGGCAAAGCGTGTTGAGGGGACCCCAGCGGAAGCCGAGATCGACCTCGGGACGCATCTTCGCCTTGAGCGACTTGGGACGGGTGACGGTGACTTTCGCGCTCATCCTTCTCTCCTGGCCCTCTCGGAAGCGGAAACGACAATGCCGACGACGTCGACTGGACTCATCGTCCGGTCGAGATCGTCGGCATGCAGCCGGTGCCTGCGAGGCCCGGGGCACGATGGACGATCTCAGCGCGGATCGTTCTGCGGTGCCGCCGCCTCCGATGGGGCGCACGGTGTACTACAGCGCCCCCGCGGGACGGTTCCCGATTTTCTACTGCGGCGCGTGCCCGCGCGTGGCCGGCGGGCCCGCGAGCGCGCGGTTGAGGCTCCCCGAACGGAAGCCCTCGAGGTCGAGCGAGACGAAAAGGTAGCCCGCGCCGCGCACGGCCGCCACCGCGCGGGCCCGCAGGCCGGGCTCGAGCAGGCGAGCCATCTCGCCTTGTGGCAACTCGATGCGGGCGACATCGCCGTGGTGCCGCACGCGCAGCTCGACGAAGCCGAGCGCGGCGAGAGCGGCCTCGGCCGCCTCGATGCGCTCGAGCGCCTCGCGCGTCACCGGCGTGCCGTACGGGATCCGGCTCGCGAGGCAGGGCGAGGCCGGCTTGTCGCGGCTCGCCAGGCCCAGGTGCGCGGCCACGGCGCGCACGTCCGACTTGCGGAAGCCCAGCTCGGCGAGTGGCGAGCGCACGTCGGCCTCGTCGGCGGCTCGACGCCCGGGACGATGGTCCGCGAGGTCGTCGACGAGCGTGCCGTCGAGCACGACCGCCCCGCCGACGCGCGCGGCCACCTCGCGCAGACGGCGGTACAGCTCGGACTTGCAGTGATAGCAGCGCTCGCCGTCGTTGGCCGCGAAGGCCGGGTTCGCGAGCTCGCCCGTCGGCACGACCTCGACGCGCGCGCCGAATTGCGCGGCCTGCGCCAGCGCCAGCTCCAGCTCGCGAAGCGCGTACGAGTCCGAGCGCCCGATGACGGCCAGCGCGCCCTCGCCGAGCTGCTCGCAGGCGACGCGCAGCACGACGCTCGAGTCGACGCCGCCCGAGTACGCGACGACGACGCGCCCGAGGGAGCGGATGCGCTCGCGCAGCCGCGCGAGGCGCTCGGGCCAGTCGAGGCCGGGAAGCGGACGCGCGTCGGGATCGCGGATGGTGAGCAGCGCCGCGGGCGCCTGGTCGGGCGAGTGGCTCATGGGCGGGGCATCGTAGCACAGCGCCGCCGCGCCGCACCGCGCGCCGCAGGTGACGATTCGCGTGGCGATTGCGGGCACGGCGCCGATGCGCTGCGGTCGAACGCGCGGCGCGGGCGCGGCACGCCGGCGCGCGCGCCAGGGCTACGGCATCCGGCGCGGATTCGGGACGACCAGGGGAGGACCGCCCCCCGAGCCGCCCGGAGGCGGCGGGTTGCTGCACACCGTGGTCGCGCTGACGTTGAACGGCAGGTTGGTGTCCGCGTTCCACGCGTACGCGACGTCCGCGAGCGTCAGCTCGCCGTTGCCATCGAGGTCGCTGCGGGCGTGGTACGTGCCGGAGCCGAGGTCGGACCAGAAGAGGCCGATGTCCGCGAGGCTCATGCCGCCGGCGTCGTTCTGGTCGTAGACGCCGACGCTGATCGCGCCGACGTAGTAGTTGTCCGCGTACACGCGCGCGCAGCCCTGGGCCTGGTCGACGCGGCGCTGGAGCGAGCCGACCACGACCAACGACACCCTTCCCTGCAAGCCGGTGTAGTTCAGGACCCACGGCATCGCGCACCCGGAGATCTCGCCGTGGTAGGACTGCGTGCCGCTGATGCGCAGGCCCGGGCAGCCCGAGAAGTCGATCATCACGGGAACGCCGGCGACCGGGTTGTTGGCGATGTCCCGCACGGTGACGGTCAGCCGGGCCCCGTACGCGAGCGTGTCGGCCGCGTTCCACGGGTCGGACGCCCAGCTCCAGACGCCGACGAGGTTGAGGTGCGTGTCGCTCAGCGTGATGTTGCCCGGCGAGATGATGGCGGGGGCCGGCCCGGCCCCCGCCGCGAGCGGCAGCGCGAGGAGGGCGACGGCGAGTGCGGCGTCGAAACGCATGACGGATCCTCCGGGGGCGGGAAAGCGTTACGGGCAGAGCGGCGAGCCGCTCCGGGTGAACGGATGACTGAGCGCCGACCACGCCCACGCGACGTCGGCCAGCCCCGGGGCGCCGCTGCCGTCGAGGTCGCTGCGGTCCTGGAACTGGCCGCTCGCGACGTCGGCCCAGATCCAGCCCACGTCGGCGAGCGACATCCCGCCGATGCCGTCCTGGTCGTACGCGCCGACGCCGAGCGTCGGGCCGACGTAGCCGTCGGCGTAGATCTGCGCGCAGCCGGGCGCGTGGCCGGCGCGGCCCGCCAGCGAACCGATGACGACGAACGTCGCGGTGCCGTTCGTGGTCGAGTAGCCCTGCACCGCGGCCACGCCGCAGGTGACGGTCTCGCTGCGGTACGACTGCGTGGCCGCGATGCGCACGTCGGGGCAGCCCGAGAAGACGATGACGACGGGGATCCCCGCGATCGGGTTGTCGCGCACGTCCCGCACGCTCACGACGAGCCTGCACTTGTACTCGAGGCTGTCCGCGGCGTTCGCGGGATCGGCCGCCCACGGCGAGAGGCCGACGAGGTTGATGCGCGTGTCGCTGGCGAGGATGTACGCGGGCCAGAC
>JBAIWU010000742.1:0-1615 GCA_037917155.1 Candidatus Eiseniibacteriota bacterium | reverse complement strand
GAGACGATGCCGGGCGCCTGGTGCCGCCCGGCGTGTACCGTGCCGTCCTCGCCGGGGCCCCGGCCGCCCCACGTGCCACGCTCGTGCGACTGCCCTGATTCCATACGCCTTCCCGGGAGATCCGACCCCCATGCGATTCCGAGCCGCCCTGCCGATCGCCCTGCTGCTCCTGCTGCCGGCCGCCGCCGCGCGCGCGGCCACGATCTCGATCGAGCCCGCCGACACATCGGTCACGGTCGGCGACACGCTGGCGTTGCGCGTGGTCTGCAGCCCCGTCGCCGACCTCAAGGGATACGAGCTCGTGCACGCGTTCGACGCGTCGCGGCTCGCATCCATCACGGTGCGGGCCGGGGACGTGCTCGTCGGGACGGGCCGCCCGTACGCGGCGTACGTGCTGCCCGACGCCGTCGCGCCGGTCGATTCGACGTGGCTCGATGCCGCCATGCTCGACGGCGCCACCTCGGGGCCGGGCGTGCTCGCCTACCTCGTGTTCAAGGCGACCGCGACCGGCACGGCCGCCGTGACCTGCGAGCACGCCGAGTTGCGCGATTCCTCGAACGCGGCGATCCCCGGCGACTGCGCGGGCGCCGTCGTGCGCGTCAGCGCGGCGGTGCCGGTGCGCCGCACGACTTGGGGCGGGCTCAAGTCGCGCTACCGTTGAGGGCGCGCCCGGCGCCGTGGCCCCCGCCTTTCGCCCGCGCCCGGGCGCGGGCATAGTGGGGTGATGCGATACGCTGGGGAGTTGTGCGCCCTGGGCACGGCCGTCTGCTGGGCGTCTGGCTCGAACCTGTTCGCGGCGGCGGGCCGGCGCATGGGCTCGCAGGTGCTCAACCGGCTGCGGATCACGGTCGCGGGCGTGCTGCTCGCGACGGCCCTGCTCGTGCTGCGCGGCGTGCCGTGGCCGGTGTGGGCCACGCGCCCGCAGGTCGCGCTGCTCGCCCTCTCGGGCCTCGTCGGGTTCGTGTTCGGCGACTCGTGGTACTTCCGCTCACTCGTGATCCTGGGCCCGGGGCGCGCCGCGCTGCTCGCCTCGACCGCGCCGCTCTTCACGGCGCTGCTCGCGTGGCCCGTGCTCGGCGAGGCGCCCGGGCCGCTGGCGGCGCTCGGGATGCTGCTCACGGTGGGCGGCGTGGCGTGGGTCGTGGGTGCGCGCTCGGACCTCGCGCACGAGCACGCCGAGGGCTCGGCCGCGATGGGCGCGCTCGCGGGCGTGCTGGGCGCGCTCGGGCAGGCGGGCGGCTACGTGCTCTCGAAGATGGCGCTGCGCACGGGCATCGACCCGCTCTCGGCGACGATCGTGCGCGTGGCCGCGGCGATCGTCGCGGTCTGGATCGTAGCGCTCGTGCGCCGCGAGGCGGGCGGCACGCTCGCGGCGCTGCGGGACCGGCGCGCGTCGGCGTTCATGGTCGGCGGCGCGTTCTGCGGACCGTTCCTCGGCGTGACGCTGTCGCTGGCCGCGCTGCAATTCATCGACGCGGGCATCGCCTCGTCGATCACGGCCGTCTACCCGGTGCTCGCGATGTTCGTCGCGGCGCGCTTCCACGGCGAGCGGCTCTCGCTGCGCGCGCTCGCGGGCGCCGGCGTCGCCGTCGCCGGCGTGGTCGTGCTGTTCCTG
>JBAIWU010000741.1:0-12937 GCA_037917155.1 Candidatus Eiseniibacteriota bacterium | reverse complement strand
GGCCCAGCATCCACCTCCGGGGGCGCACCAGCTCCCAGATCATGGGCCAGACCTGGCGCAGCGACGTGCGCGTGACGGGCTTGCCGGCCGCGTCGGGCCGGACGGTCCGCGGGGTGCCGGTGCTCATCCGATCGAGCTTGCGATAGGCCATGCGAATCCCAGCATAGTGAACGAGGTTGGATGCGGCCAGCGCGCCGGCGGTCCGTGCGCCGGCGACGGAACGGCGTGACGCCCGCCATCCTGCCCGGGGCGCCCCGACGCGTCACCGGGCATTCGGCGGGCGGGGGTGGGAGAGCGGGGAACGGCGGCGGTGCGCGGGTCAGCGGGCGCGCCAGTGGGACTCGCCGCTCAGGTTCAGCGCCATGGGCTCCTCGCGCACGAGCTGCGTGCGCGCCAGCAGCGCCAGCGCCTGCTCGACGCGGGGGCGCGGCAGCCCGGCGCGGTGCGCCACGTGGCGCGGGTGCACGGGCGCGGGCTCGGCCCTCGAGACGACCGACCACACACGTGTCAGGTCCTCGAACAGCGGCGTCACGGGGCGGTCGTCGAGCGCGGCGTCCAGCGCGATCAGCGCCAGCATGGCCGCGGCGACGCCGATGTTGCGGTCGCGGCATTCGACGAACACGTCGTTGCGCTCGGGCGGGCTCGTCCACGCGCACGTCACGCCGCTGCGCACGACGCGCGGCTCGAACACCGTGAGCAGGTCGATGACGAGGTGCTCGAGGAGGTGCGCCTGGTTCGCGGACGGCTCGCCCTCGATGAGCTGGATCCGCGTGCCGGCGCCCGGCGCGAGGCGGTGCGAGTCCCCCACGCGGCACTCGTGCTGCGCGAGGCGCGGGAAGCCGGCGAGCAGCCGCGCGAGCAGCACGTGCTCCGGCGCCCGGGGGGACGACTCGGTGTCGACCGTGATCCGGAGCTTCGGGGCTCCGGGAACGAAGCGCGGATTGAGCGCCTCGACGGCCGTGAACGCGTCGTGGTCGATCCCGAGCAGCCGGAGCATGACGACCTCGCTTCGATGACGTTCCGCCGCGGGCCGGAGCGCCTCGCGCGCCCCGGCCGCGACGCTTGCGATCAGGGCTTGGTGCCGATCTCCGGGGGCTCCAGGTCGAGCGTGCCTTGCAGCACGACCCGGTACTCCCCGGTTTCCCTGTCGCAGGATTCCACGCGGACGCGCGCGACCACGGAGTGGCTCAGGACGCCCCACAGCTTGTCATTCAAGGCGCGGGGCGAGATCGGGCTCCGCCCGATGGTCGTGACATCCTCGATCGAATAGTCGGGCATGGCCTTCTCCTCCTCGCGGAGGCCGGCGCGAGCGTCAGTGCGTCTCGTCGAACCGGGATTCCTCGCGATCAAGCGTGCCCTGGAGCACGATGCGGTACTCGCCGGTCTCCTGGTTCACGAGCTCCACCTTGGCCCGCGCCGTCACCGAGCTGAGGATCATGTCGCTCAGCTTGTTGCGCAGCGAGGCCGGGGAGGTCGGGGCCTTCTCGATGGTCCCGATGTCGCTCATGCGGAACTTGGGCATTTCATTCACCTCCTTCCGGGCGGAGGTGGTCCCGCTCACGCACCTGCGAGGTGGATGCGCCGGCGCGGGGCCGGCCTCCCGTGTTCACCCGCGGCCTGGTCGACTGCGGAACGAAAGGTCAGCGTTCGCCGTGGCGCGTTCGGAGCTCGCAGCTGTACACGAGCCGGTAGCCCGCGGCCTGCGCGGCGGGAGGCGCCGTCGAGGTCGCGTCCGCGCCGGAGTCCTTCGCGTCGGCGGGCGGGACGACCGAAACGCGCCGCGCGTGGCGGCGCTCGCCGCCGAAGCCGGTCGTGGCGCGGCGCTGTTCCTTCTCGGCTGTGGCGGGGGGCGGGAACGTGGTGGGTGCGGATTCGAGCTCGCTGCGTGGGACCATCGCGATTCTCCGCGTGGTGCGATGACGAGCGGGTGCTGCGGCGGGCAAGCTCTCGGACCGGCTGCCGTGCGCGGTCTCGGTGGGGATCGACACGGAGTGCTCGGGACACTTCCCTGCCCGGCGGGTTCCGTGCGTTCGCGCACGCGTGCTGTCGCGTGAGGACCCGTTCATCCGTGCGCGGACGAACCGCAGTCTCGACCTCGCCCCGGAGCGCGTCAACGCGAATGCGCGATGCGACGTTCGTGCCGCACGCCGCCCACGGGCGTGCAATGCCTCCGCGAATTCGCCGCGGGTCGCACCGCGCGGGCCCACCGTCCGCGGCGCCCACATGACGCCCGTCATGCGCGCTGATATGCTCCCCTGCCCGCGACACTTATCCGGCACTCCCGCGAGGACTCCCGCCGTGAGCCACGTCTCCGAACTCCGCCTGCACCACCCACTCGTCGAGGCGGCCCGCGCCCGGCTGCTCGCCGGCGGGTCGCTCGGCCAGGAGGAGGGCGTCCGGCTCTTCGACGCGCCGATGCTCGAGCTGGGCCGGCTCGCCGACGCGGTCGCGCGCGACCGCCACGGCGAGCGGGTCTACTTCACGGTCAACCGCCAGCTCAATCCCACGAACGTGTGCGTGCTCGCGTGCAAGTTCTGCGACTACGCCAAGAAGCCGGGCGCGCCCGACGCGTACACGATGACGAAGGAGCAGGTCCTCGCGCACGTGGACCCGGAGATCCGCGAGATCCACATCGTGGGCGGCCTGCACAACAAGTGGCGGTTCGACGACTACCTCGACGTGATCCGCTGGGTGAAGGAGAAGAAGCCCGACCTGAGCGTGAAGGCGTACACCGCGGTCGAGATCGACTTCTTCTGCCGGCTCACCAAGAAGCCCGCGGACTGGGTGCTCGGCGAGCTGCGTGCCGCCGGCCTCGACGCACTGCCGGGCGGCGGCGCCGAGGTGTTCAGCGAACGCGTCCGCCGCGAGCTCTTCCACCAGAAGATCGGCGGCCGGCGCTGGATGGAGATCCACGAGATCGCGCACGGCATGGGCATCCCCAGCAACGCGACGCTGCTCTACGGCCACATCGAGACGCGCGCCGAGCGCGTGCAGCACCTGATCGACCTGCGCGAGCTCGAGCGCCGCGCGCCGGGCTTCCTCGCGTTCATCCCGCTCGCGTTCCAGCCCGGCGTCACCGGGCTCGTGCGCCGGCAGGCGTCGGCGATCGAGGACCTGAAGACCATCGCCGTCTCGCGGCTCGTGTTCGACAACGTGCCGCACGTGAAGGGCTACTGGGTGATGCTCGGCCAGGACACGGCCGCGGCGTCGCTCAACTTCGGCGCCTCGGACCTCGACGGCACGATCGGCCTCGAGAAGATCGCGCACGCCGCGCTGGCGAAGAGCCCGGTCGGCCTTGCCGAGGCCGGCATGGTCCGGATGATTCGCGAGGCCGGCAAGCTCCCGGTGCAGCGCGACGCGCTCTATCGCGTCGTGCGCGAGTACGGCCGCCGCGACGAGCCGGCGGCCGCGATCGCCTGACGCGCGCGCCGCTCAGTCGAGCGGCCGCACCGGCGCGATGAGCCCCGGCGCGTCGAGGGCGCCGCGGTTCCAGCCGATGCCGAGCTGGATGCGGCCCTGCCGCACGCTGTCGTGCGAGGGGACGTCGCGCATGCTCCGGGCGATCGACGCGAGGACGCCCGCGGACCAGTGGTCCTCGAGGTAGTAGCTCAGGCCGCCCTCGGCCAGCGCGCTCCACGTGTCCGGCTGGTAGGCATCGGCCGCCGTGATCGTGCGGGACCCCGCCGTGCGCGCGCCGAGCGCCCAGCGCTCGTCGATCCAGCAGCGTGCGACGATCTCCGCGCTCGCCTCGGTGTAGCGGCGGAGCCCGCGGACGTCGGCGCCCGCGAACGCGATGGCGTCGAGCTGGGTCCGGAGGCCGAACGCGCGCGCGACCTGCGCGACGAGGCCCACGGTCGTGCTGCTGGTGCTGAAGACCTGGCGCACGCCCTGGCGGAATTCGTCGTAGGCGCTCGAGGCGACGCTCGACATCGAGATCGAGTTCGCGACGTCGACGCGCACGACCTGGTGGGTCTGCTCGGTCGCGACCTGCGGCCCCACGAACCAGCCCGACGCGCGGGCGCTCCCGAACGACGTCGCCGTGAGCGCGTCGAGCGCGTGGTTGCTCGCCCACGCGTCGAGGCCGTCGTGCGCGAGGGCGCCGTCCTCGCGCAGCACCGACTCGACGTCGCGCCAGAACGCCTTGTCGGGCCGGTCGTGCACGTAGCCGTAGGACGAGCGGATCGAGAAGAGCTGGGCCAGCTTCGCGCGCGCGGCGTCGGAGAGCGGCCGCGCGAGCGCGTGGTCGCGCATCCAGCGGCGCTCCATCCACTCCGCGACGTGCACGCCGCTCGCGTCCCGGACGCGGCCCCAGCCCACGCCGACGCCCGCGCCGACCTGCTGGTAGTAGGACCACGTCTCGCGGGAACCCACCGCGAGCTGCGTCTGCGCCGGCGTCGGCACGACGTACTGGCGCAGGTCGCTCGACCGGTCCCAGGTCTGCTGGTCGAGGGAGCTCGCCGAGAGCGATGCCGTGATCCCGAGCGGCACGCGGAACGGGTACGTGCGAGCGCTGCTGACGAGCCTCACCGACTCGAGCGCGTTCGAGCTCCGGTCGGACTGGTCGTACGAGGCGTAGCCGGGGTCCACCCGCACGCCGCCCGACGACGCCCAATCCCCCCGCGCGGAGCCGATCAGGCCGATGTCCCACTGGCGGGCCTCCGAGTCGCGGGTCCAGCGGGCCTGGGCGCCGAACATCGGCGAGGCGTTTCGGCTGAAGGCGGATGTGCCCGGGCTGTTGCTGCTCGAGCGGTCGGCGTACGCCGACAGGCTCGCGGCGTAGACGTGCTCGTGGTGGTCGGGGATCCGGAAGTCGGAGAACGCATCGCCCGCGCGGCCCGCGGCGGGGAGCGCCAGCAGGACGGCGGCAGCCAGCAGCGTGCGGCGCATTGGCAGCCTCGTGGGGAAGGGGAACGCGGGGGATCCGAGCGCGATGGTACAGTGCGCCCCTCGCGCCCGCATCCCGCTTCGCGCCCGCGCATGGAGGGTCCGTGTCCGACCGCATCGCCCCGCTCTTCCACTCCGCGAAGTTCACCGACCCGCAGCAGGTGCTCGAGACGATATTCGGATATCGCGAGTTCCGCCCCGGGCAGCGGCGCATCATCGACGCGGTGCTCGCGGGGCGCGACTGCATCGGCGTGATGCCCACGGGCGCGGGCAAGTCGCTCACGTTCCAGGTGCCGGCGAAGCTGCTGCCGGGCGCGGTGCTCGTGCTCTCGCCGCTCATCTCGCTGATGAAGGACCAGGTCGACGCGCTCGTGCGGCTGGGCTTCCGCGCCGCATACGTCAATTCGACGCTCGGCTTCGACGAGCGGCGCGAGCGGCTGGCGGCGTTGCGCCGGGGCGAGCTCGAGCTGGTGTACCTCGCGCCCGAGGCGCTCGAGGGCTCGCTGCGCGGCTTCATCGCCGGCTGCCCGGTGAGCCTCGTCGTGGTCGACGAGGCGCACTGCATCAGCCAGTGGGGACACGACTTCCGCCCCGCGTACCGCAGGCTGCAGGGCCTCAAGGGCGAGCTCGGCGAGATCCCGGTGCTCGCGCTCACGGCCACGGCGACGCGCCGCGTCGCCGGCGACATCATCCGCCAGCGCGGCATGCGCAAGCCGGCCGGCTTCAAGGGCTCGTTCTTCCGGCCCAACCTGCACATCACCGCGGTGAAGAAGGGCGAGCGCGACGGCCGGCCCGGGCGCAACGTGCGCCGCGACCTCCTCGGCCTGCTGCGGCGGCACGCGGGCGAGAGCGCGATCGTCTACTGCATGAGCCGGCGCGGCGTGGAGTCGACCGCGTCGTGGCTCGCGGAGCAGGGCGTCCGCGCGGTGCCGTACCACGCGGGCCTGCCCGACGAGCAGCGTGCGCGGCACCAGGACGCGTTCGCGCGCGACGAGGTCGACGTCGTCGTGGCCACGGTGGCGTTCGGCATGGGCATCGACAAGAGCAACGTGCGGCTCGTCGTGCACCGCGACATGCCGAAGAGCGTCGAGGCCTGGTACCAGGAGATCGGCCGCGCGGGCCGCGACGGGCTCGCGAGCGACTGCGTCGTCTACTACTCGTGGGCGGACGTCATCGGCTACGACACGTTCCTCGACGCGATCGAGGACCCGGCGCTGCGGCAGGAGACACGCGAGAAGACGATCCAGCTCTTCCGGCTGCTCGACCGCGGCGACTGCCGGCACGCGGCGGCGTGCGCCTACTTCGACGAGGCGCTCGAGCCCTGCGGCGGCTCGTGCGACGCGTGCCGCGGCATCACGGTGGCCGACCTCGTCGTGGCCGCGCCCGGCCGCGGGACGCGCGAGCCGGGACGCGCGCGCACGGGGCCCGCGTTCGCGGACGAGGCGCCCGAGAACCCGGAGCTGTTCGCGCGGCTGCGCGCCGTGCGCAAACGCATCGCCGACGCCGAGGGCGTGCCCGCGTACATCGTCTTCAGCGACGCCGTGCTGCGCGGCATGGCGGCGCGCGTGCCGCGCGACGCGCGCGAGCTGCTCGCGGTGCCGGGCGTGGGACCCGTGAAGCTCGAGCGCTACGGCGAGGCGTTCCTCGCCGAGCTGCGCCGGGGTTGAGATTCGCGTCGCTCATATCATTTTCCTATTCTGCGCGGGAATGCGGGGCGTAGAGTGCGGGGCTGAAGGCTCGATCCTCCCGGAGATCCCGGGTCGGGGCCGACGAGCCTTCCACCCACGGACGAGGTGCCCCCACCATGAGACGGTTTCCCGAGACCGTGTCACGTGCATTTCGCTGCCCGTCGCGTTCCCGCCTCCTGCCCGCCCTCCTCGCGATCGCGATCCTCCTGCCCACCGCCGCGCCGGCCATCACCGGCAACGGCAAGCTGCAGATCCACCACATCGACGTCGGCCAGGGCGACGGCGCGCTGCTGATCTCGCCCAACGGCCAGACGGTGCTGTTCGACGACGGCAACTACCTCGACTGCACCGGCATCAAGAGCTACCTGCAGGGCCTCGGCATCACCTCGGTCAACTACCACATCCTGTCCCACTACCACTCCGACCACCTCGGCTGCATCGACGACCTCGCCGCCATCGGCATCACGGTCGGCACGGCCGGCTACGACCGCGGCTACAGCTACTCGAGCGGCACGTACACGTCGTACGTGAACACGCTCGGGGCCAAGCGCATGACCATGACCAAGGGTCAGGTCCTCACGCTCGACGCGGGCTCGGCGAACCCGGTCACGCTCAAGTGCGTCGATCTGAACGGCGCCGGCGTCTACTCGCCGAGCGGCAGCGACGAGAACGCCAAGAGCGTCGACATCCTGGTGAGCTACGGCAACTTCCAGGAGGAGATCGGCGGCGACCTGACGGGCGACCCGGCGTCGGGCAACGACGTCGAGACCACGGTCGGCCCCGAAGTCGGGCACGTCGAGGTCTACAAGGCGCACCACCACGGCTCGAAGTATTCGAACAACGACAACTGGCTCACCGCGACCGCGGCGCAGGTGTGCGTCATCTCGTGCGGCGACGGCAACACGTACGGGCACCCGACGACCGAGGCGCTCACGCGGATGCACAACCACAACATCCACACGTACTGGACCGAGACCGGCAACGGCGCGACGCCCGTGGCCGGCTGGGACAAGGTCGCGCACGGCACGGTCGTGATCCAGGCGCAGGCCGGCGGGGGCGCGGCGTTCACGGTCACCGGGCCGGGCATCAGCGACACCTACTACAACGACGGCGCGCCGCCGCCGGTCCACGCGACGCAGTACGCGACCAGCCTGACCATGCTCAAGGGCTCGCTCGCGACCGGCGACGTGACGCGCTTGCAGGTCTCGGACGACTCCCGAATCGGCGTCTCGGCCGGCTCGAGCAGCGGCGCCTACTGGACCGACTGGTACGCGTCGGTCTTCCTCGCCCACCCGCCGCTCAACCTCTCGGTCACGTACGAGGGCAGCTTCACCATCACGCGCACCCAGACGCTCTACCTCTACAACTGGTCCACCGCGTCGTGGACGCAGGTGAACAGCGCCTCCGTGGGCACGACGGACGTCACGAAGACGTGGTCGACGACGTCGCCGTCCGCGTACGTGGGCCCCTCGCGCGAGGTGCGGTTCCGCGTGCTCGGCAGCCAGAACTCGGGGTCGAGCTACACGAGCCGGGGCGACTACCTCGTCTTCGGCTACGACTACACGAGCGGCACGTCGGCGTCGCCGGTCGTGCCGGTCCTGGCCGCCGCGCCGGCGCCGCCGCCGCCCGCGCTGGACCGCTCGCCGCTGCTGCCGACGGCGATGCTGCGCAGCGTCGCGGCGACCCCGACGGCGCGGGGTGTCGAGCTCTCCTGGGCCGTCGGGCACAACGACGACGCGGACGGTTTCAACGTCTACCGCGAGGACGGCGACGGCGCGCTGGCGTTCGTCGGCAACGACGCGTCGCTCGAGCTGGTCGGCGACGAGGCGCGCTTCCGCTTCCTCGACGCGGGCGCGACCGAGCCGGACTGCGCGTGCAGCTACTGGCTGGGCGTGCGCTCGTGCTCGGCCGCCGAGGGCCTGATCGGCCCGATCCGCACGGGCGGCATCGCCGCGTCGAGCCGCATCGCGCTTGCCGCGGGCCCCAACCCCGCGCGCACGGGCTCGGTGTTGCGATTCGCGGTGGAGCGCGCCACGACCGTGCGCCTCGACGTGATCGACCTGCAGGGGCGCATCGTCGCTTCGCCGTACGTGGGCCGCGTCGAGCCCGGGCTGCGCTCGGCCGAGTGGAACCTGGCGGACGCGAGCGGAGCGCGCGTGCCACAGGGCGTCTACTTCGCGCGCCTCTCCGGCGCCGGCCGCACGCAGGTCGTGCGCGTGACCGTGATCGATCGCTGACGCGCGCCGGTCGCGCGGAATACGGGGCGGCCCGCCGGCAGCACGGCGGGCCGCCTTCGCGTGGAGCGCGGCCGCGCCGGGCCGCGCCTCAGCGGTAGTGCGCCTTGAGCGCGCCCCAGCTGGCGCTGCGCGCCGGGACCGCGGACGGGCACCAGGTGAAGTACTGGTCGCCCGCGATCGCGGCGAAGTTCACGCCGCTCGCCGGGCCCAGGGCGCACGTGCCCGCGGGCACGGGCCCGAGCACCTGGTTGAGCAGGCTGCTCGTGTTCCACTGCTCGAGCACCGCGCACACGCGGATGCAGCCGGACGGATGGCCGATCGCGGCGAGCGGGATCGCCCACTCGACGCCGCTCGCCACCCCCGCGCCCGACGCGGCGCCGCAGCCCTGCGTGACGCCCGCGACGTTGGCGTCGTCCAGCGTGACCGCGATGCCGTAGGGATCGCTCCCGCCGCTCAGCGCGCCCGGCCCGCCGCAGGAGGTCTGGCCGAGCAGCACGCCCGCGCCTCCGCCGCCGGCGGGCAGCGCCGCCGAGAACGCCTGCAGCGTGGGATACGACGCGCTCGCCAGGCCGAAGCAGTAGTCCGCCTCGAACCCGGAATCGAATGTCAGCCCGGCCATCGCCGCGAGGTCGAACGTCGGCCCGAGGCTCGGGTCATTGGGGAGCAGCGTGTTCTGCCCGCCGGGCGCGCAGTCGACGAACACGTAGAGCGGGTCCGCGTGCGTGATGAGGCCTTCCATCTGGAGCCAGAGCTGCAGGTTCCCGGCGAGGAACAGGTAGAGCGTGTCGTTCGCGACGTAGGCGTACGCCGCGTCGAGCTCGCTGCCGCCCGAGAGATCGACGGCGCCCGAGAGCGCGTCGAGCGGGGTCTGCGTCGTCTGGACGACGAGCGGCGGCCCGTACGCGGGCGTGAGCGATCCGGACACGGTAGCGGCATGGGCGAAGCCGGCGAACGCCGCGAGCACCAGGGTGACGAGGACGAGCGCGGAACGGGGCATGGGGCCCTCCCTTCTCAGCGGCGCCTGGAAGCCGCAGAGCACCCTTCGAGCCTACCCGTCGCGCCTCGCCCCCCGCCACGCCGGAATGGCGCCGAGTCGCCCCCCGGCGCCCTCCGGCTCGCGCTATTGCGACGCGCGTCTCGCCAGCTCCGCGCGCACGTCGTCGAGCCCAGCGCCCAGGGCGCGCAGCGCCACGAGCGCGTGATAGACGAGGTCCGCGGCCTCCTCGACCGCGCGGGCGCGGTCGCCATCGGCGCACGCCACGGCCAGTTCCGCCGCCTCCTCGCCGAGCTTCTTCAGGCGCAGGTTGCGGCTCGCGAGCAGCGCCTGCGTGTAGCCCGCGCCCTCGCTCGCCGTGGCCGCGGCGCGCGCGGCGATCACGCGGTCGAGCGCCGCGAGCGCGTCGGCATCGAGCGCGCCGTCGCGGAAGCACGACGCGGTGCCGTCGTGGCACGCGGGGCCCTTCGGCACGACGCGCGCGAGCACGGTGTCGGCGTCGCAGTCCCACGCGAGCGAGACGACGCGCTGCGTGTGGCCGCTCGTCGCGCCCTTGTGCCACGGGCCGCGCGTGCGCGAGCGGTAATGCATCTCGCCGCTCGCGAGCGTGCGCTCGAGCGCCTCGCGATCGGCCCACGCGAGCATGAGCACGACGCCGGTGGTCGCGTCCTGCGTCACGACCGGCACGAGCGCACCCGCGGGCATGCGGTCCAGGTCGAGCACGGGCTCCTCCATCACGACGCCCTCCGGTCCGCGGGGGCGGTCTCGCGCACGCGCACGCCGTTGCGGCGGAGCGCGTCCTTCACCTCGGGCAGCGCCACGAGGCCGTCGTGCAGCACGCCGGCGAGCAGCGCCGCGTCGGCGCCGGCCTCGCGCAGCACCTGCACGACGTGCGCGGCCGCGCCGGCGCCGCCCGAGGCGACCACGGGCACGGGCACCGCGCCCGCGACGGCGCGCGTCAGCTCGAGGTCGTAGCCGTTGCGGGCACCGTCGCGGTCGATGCTCGTGAGCAGGATCTCGCCCGCCCCGCGGCGCACGCACTCGCGCGCCCACGCCACCGCCTCGAGCCCCGTGGGGCGCGAGCCGCCGTGGGTGTGCACGCGCCACGCGCCGTCCTCGCGTTTCGCGTCGATGCTCGCGACCACGCACTGCGAGCCGAAGCGCGCCGCGAGCTCGCCCAGCGACTCCGGCCGCTCGACCGCGGCGCTGTTCAGGCTCACCTTGTCGGCGCCGGCGCGCAGCACGCGCGCGCCGTCGTCGGCCGTGCGCACGCCGCCGCCCACGGTGAGCGGCACGAACAGCCGCTCCGCGGTGCGGCGCACGACGTCGAGGAACGTGGTGCGGCCCTCGCGGGTCGCGGAGATGTCGAGGAACACGATTTCGTCGGCGCCGTCGCGCTCGTAGCGCTCCGCGAGCGCGGCGGGCTCGCCGACGTCGCGCAGGCCGAGGAACCGGACGCCCTTGACGACTCGGCCGTCGAGCACGTCGAGGCAGGCGATCACGCGCCGGGTCAGCACGTGCCCTCCGTCCACGTCACGGCGCCCTTCGTGCTGAAGAGCGGCCCCGCCTCGGCCAGCGCCTGCCGCAGCGACAGCCCGAGCGCCTTGAACGCGGCCTCGACGACGTGGTGGCGGTCGCGCCCGCGCAGCACGCGCACGTGCAGCGTGGCGCGGGCCTGCGTCGCGAACGAGCGCATCCAGTGGTCGTAGAGCGCCGACGGCAGCGGGCCCCGGTAGTACGCGCGGCCGCCGAGGTCGATCGCGACCTGCACGAGCGCGTCGTCCATCGGCAGCGTGCGCTCGCCGTAGCGCGCCGCGCGCGCGGGCACGATGCCGGCCAGCGCCTCGCCGAGCGTGATCGCAACGTCCTCGACGAGGTGGTGCTTCAGGTCGCCCGTCGCCTCGAGCGCGAGGTCGAGCCCGGCGTAGAACGCGAGCGTCGAGAGCATGTGGTCGAGGAACGGCTGGCCGGTCGCGACGCGCACGCCGCCGGCGCCCGCGGGCCCGAGCGCCACCTGCACGCGCGTCTCCTTCGTCTCGCGCACGATCGGTCTCATCCGGCGAATTCCTCCGCGATGGCGCGCGGATCGAGCGCGCCGGTGTAAAGCGCCATGCCGAGCACCGCGGCGTGGACGCCGCGGGCGCGCAGGGCGCGCAGGTCCTCGGGGCGCGCGATGCCCCCCGAGGCGTGGACGGGAAACGGCACCGCGCGGACGGCGCGCCCCGCCAGGTCGAGGTCGGGGCCGAGCATCCGCCCCTCGCGCTCGACCGCGGTGACGAGCACGCCCGCGAGCGGCAGCACCGCGAGCTCCAGCAGGGCGGCCACGGCGTCGCGCGGCTGCGTGCGCGTCCAGCCGTGCGTGGCGACCCGCCCCTCGCGCGCGTCGACCGCGACCACGACGCGCCGCGGATGGCGCGTGCTCACCTCCGCGAGCCACGGAAGGTCCTCGAGCGCGCGCGTGCCCACGACGACCCGCGACGCGCCCGCCTCGAGCAGGCCGGCGAGCGTGTCCTCGTCGCGCACGCCGCCGCCCACCTGCAGGTCGCCGCCCTCGGCGAGCAGCGCCGCGATCGCGCCGCGGTTGTCGCCCCGGCCGGTCGCAGCGTCGAGGTCGACGACGTGCAGCGAGCGGAAGCCCGCCTCGCGCCAGCGGCGCGCCGCCGCCACGGGGTCCGCGAGCCGGACGCGCTCGGCGTCGTAGGCGCCGCCCACGAGCTGCACGCACGCCCCCTCGCGCAGGTCCACCGCCGGGATCGCGATCATCGCCCGCCTCCCGCGCCTGCCCGCGCGAGGGCCGCGCGCAGCAGCGTCACGCCCTCGGCGCTGCTCTTCTCGGGGTGGAACTGGACGCCCACGGTTGCGCCCGCGCGCAGCATCGAGGGGAAGCGGTCGGCCTCGTGCGTGGTCCACGCGGTGACGGCGCACCCGTCCGCGGGCTCGCACGCGAACGAGTGCGCGAAGTACGCGGTCGAGAGCCCGCTCGCCTCGAGCAGCGGCTCGCCCGCGCCCTCGACCGCGTTCCAGCCCATGTGCGGGTTGCGCGCCGCGCGCAGCCGCCGCACGCGGCCCGGCACGAGCCCCAGGCCCAGGCCCTCGCCCTCCTCGCTCCGCTCGAAGAGCAGCTGCATGCCGAG
>JBAIWU010000740.1:0-4685 GCA_037917155.1 Candidatus Eiseniibacteriota bacterium | reverse complement strand
CCGCGAGCAGCGTCGGGTCGACCCTCGCCTCGAGCGCGTCGGCGACCGAGCCGAGGAAGTTGTGCGCGTGCGCGCGCGTGTGGAAGCCCAGCACGTCGTTCGCGAGCAGGCCCTCGAGCACCTCACGCCGCCACGGCAGGATGCGGAACACCTCCGGGTTGGGCCACGGGATGTGCCAGAACTGCACGATGCGCAGGTCGCGCCCCGATTCGCGCAGGTACCGCGCCACGAGCGCGAGGTGGTAGTCCTGCAGGAACACGACCGCGGGCTCGTCGCCGACCTCGTCGAGCACGGCCTCGGCGAAACGCCGGTTGACGTCCGCGTACCGCTCCCAGTCGGGCTCGCGGAACCGCGGGCGGACGAACGCGATATGGCAGAGCGGCCAGAGCGCCGCGTTCGAGAGGCCCGCGTAGTAGCGCGCGTGGTCCACCGGTCCGAGCCAGACGCGCCGCAGCGTGTACGCCGGCCGGCCCGGCGGGCACGCGACGCGGCCCCGCGCGTCGCTGACCTCGCGGTCGGCGTCGCCGCTGCCGTGGGCGACCCAGACGCCGCCGAGCGCGCGCGCGACCGCGTCGAGCGCCACGGTGAGGCCGCCCGCGTTGCGCACGACCTCGACGCCGTCCTCGGTGCGCACGTGCGAGTACGGCTGGCGGTTCGAGACCACGACCAGCTTGCGGTCGCGCAGGTGCTCGCGCGTCCACTCGACGAGGTCGGCCTGCGTCGTGCGTCGCGGGCCGGCGGCGCGCTGCTGCGTGCGCACGGCGGCGCGGCCCAGCGCGTCGCGCAGGCGATCGGGCAACTCCATCGGGACCTCCGCGCGCGGCCGTGGGATGCGAGCGGCGGGAACCGTGCAGGCGATGCATTGTCGCCCGGCCGTGACCGGGCCGCCACGCCTCGCGCGCGACGGCGTGCGGACGTTCCCCCGCCGTCGGAGCGCATGGCGCGCCGCCTCGCAAGCGAGGCGCATGCCACCGGCCCGCGGCCGGCGGTCGCCGGGCCGGCCCGGGGCGCCGGAGCCGATGCGACCGCGCTCCCGGAACCCGAACGCGGATCGTGCATTCTCGACACCGGGGCGATGCGGTTCTGCCACGTCCGCGTTCGTTCCCGCAACGTCCGACCGCGCGGAAGCCGCGCGAATGCGGGATTCCTGCATGGCACGGATCGTGCGGAGGCAGGGCACGTCCCGATGGGGGCGGGGCACGGCTCCGGGCCGGATCCCGCGTCGCCCCCCGCCGCGAACCGGTCGTGAAAGGAGTGGACTCATGAGAACCCGCATCGTCCTCGGCGCCCTGCTGGCCATGGGCTTCGCCGTGCCGGCGTCCGCAGGGACGTCGGTGCAGATCGGCGTCGGCTTCAACGTGCCTCCGCCGGTGGTCGTGTACCACCAGGAGCCGCGCTGGGTCATGGTCCCCAACGAGCGCGTGTACGTCGTCGACGACGACGACCTCGGCTACGACTACTTCCGCTACGGCGGCTGGTACTGGATCTACAACAACGACAGCTGGTATCGCGCCCGCCGCTACAACGGCCCGTTCGTGGGCATCCGCGCCGACTTCGTGCCGGAGCCGATCTGGCGCCTGGGCGACCGCGACCACTACCGGTGGCGTCACCGTCCCGCGGCGCTGCCGCCCGGCCTCGCGAAGAAGTACCGTGGCGACGGCCCTCCGGGCTGGGCGCGCGCCGACGATCGCGGGCGCGGGCACGGCCGCGGGCGCGGGCACGACCGCGACGACGACTGACCGCCCTCGTACACCGCCGCCCACCGGGCGTACGGTCCCGGCCACCCCGCGTGGCCGGGACCGTTTCGTCGTGGGGCGCTCCGCGGGGCGCCCGCGTCACGTCGGAGTGAACGTCGTCGATGTGAACGAATACCGGACCATGCGCTCGCCAAGTATCAACCGGTCCCGACGGGACCCGTATTTCGTGGCGCCGGCAGTCATTCACATGCGGGTGGGCGCCCGTTCATACGGATGTTCCTTGGACGCGCGTCGCGCGGTCGCTACTATGCTCGCGGCCTGAACTCCCGCGCGACGGCACGCCGCTGGAGGCGGGAGCAACCCCAACCTCACCACGATGGAGAGGTGCCCCACATGAGCCGCTGGCCGACCCTGCTGTTCGCCCTGCTGATGGCCGCTTCCCCCGCCCTCGCCGCGAAGAAGGCCCTGTTCGACAACGCCCACGCCGAAACCGCCGGCAACGCCGACTGGGTCATCGACAACGACCAGCCGATCCCGTCGCCGGCGCAGAGCGGCATCAGCTCGACGACCCCCGGGACGTACTGGACCGGCGCCATCTCCTCGTGGGGCGTGGACCTCGTGAAGCGCGGCTACACGGTGGAGACGAACACCACCGCGATCACGTACGGCAACACCGGCAACCCGCGGGACCTGGCGAATTACGACGTCTTCATCGTCGACGAGCCCAACACGCTGTTCAGCCCGGCCGAGGCGACGGCGATCCTCAATTTCGTCCGCGACGGCGGCGGCCTCGTGGCGATCTCGGACCACTCCGGATCCGACCGCAACAGCGACGGCTACGACTCGCCGATGATCTGGAACGCCCTCGATCCCTCGCATCTGCTCGGCGTGCACTTCGCGGTGAGCGGCGAGTCGAACAACAACATCGTGCAGACGTCGACGAACGTGAACGGGTCGGCCTCGGACTCGGTGACCCGCGGCCCGATCGGCAGCGTGGCCGGGCTCGCGTTCCACAACGGCACGACGATGACGCTCTACCCGTCCGCGAACCCGAGCGTGCGGGGTGAGGTCTGGATGAGCGGCCTCTCGCAGTCGAGCACGACCGGCCTGATGGCCGCGTCGGCGGTGTACGGCAACGGGCGCGTCGTCTGGGTCAGCGACAGCTCGCCCGCGGACGACGGCTCGGCGAACTCGGGCAACAACAGCATCTACGACGGCTGGGGCGAGACGGGCGCCACGGACAGCACCCTGTTCCTGAATGCCTCGCTGTGGGTCTCGCGCCGCGCCTCGGGCGGCGGCGACACGACCCCGCCCACGGCCAGCCTCACGTCGCCGGTGGGTGGCGAGACGTGGAAGGCCGGCTCGGCGCACGCGATCACCTGGAGCGCGAGCGACAACGTCGGCGTCACCGCGGTCGACCTCGCGTACTCGACCGACGGCGGCGCGACGTACCCCAACGCCATCGCGACCGGCCTCGCGAACTCGGGCAGCTGGACGTGGACCGTGCCGAACACGCCGGGCACCACGAACCGCGTGCGCGTCACCGCCCGCGACGCGGCCGGGAACGCGACCGCGGCGGCCAGCGGCTCGAACTTCACCATCGACCAGTGGATCATCGGCGCCTCGGCCGGCACGGGCGGCACGATCAACCCGAGCGGCTCGGTGGGCGTCGCGCAGGGCGCGAGCCAGTCGTTCACGATCGCCGCGGGCTCGGGCTACACGATCGCCGGCGTCACCGTGGATGGGGCGTCGGTCGGGGCCGTCACCGGCTACACGTTCTCGAACGTCACCGCGAACCACACGATCGCCGCCTCGTTCTCGTCGAGCGGCTCGTACACGATCACCGCGAGCGCAGGCTCCGGCGGCGGCATCTCGCCGAGCGGCGCCGTGATCGTGACGTCGGGCTCGACGCCCACGTTCACGATCACCCCCAGCAGCGGCTACCACGTCGCGGGCGTCACCGTGGACGGCGTCGGCGTCGGGGCGCTGACCAGCTACACGTTCAACCCGGTGTCGGCGAACCACACGATCGCGGCCACGTTCTCGAACGCGGTGCTGACGCCCTGGCCGATGGCGACCGGCAACTTCCTCGAGGGCTTCGGCGACATCGCGAACTGGACGAACAACTTCACCGCCGGGATCGGGGCGAACCACTGGAGCTCGGTGCCCGTCGAGGGCAGCGGCACGATCCCGGACGGCTACCACACCACCGTGAGCACGGCGACGTTCGTGAGCGGGACCACGGGCGGCGTGCAGAAGGGCTCGGGCGCGATCGTCCTGCTGTCGACCGGCACGACGGACAACACCTCGGCCGACGCCATCGACCTCGACCTCGACTTCACGGGCGTCACCGCGGGCGCGCTGAGCTACGACTGGGCGACCGTGTTCAACTCGACGGGCGACCGCAAGGGCTCGCTGCGCGTCTACACGAGCACGGACGGGGCGACGTTCACCGAGCTGGGCGCGGCCGATGCGCTCAACTTCACGAACAACGTCGCCGGCTCGGGCCACATCGGGCCGGTCGCGTTGCCCTCGACGTTCACGGGCTCGGCGACGGCGCGCATCCGGTTCTACTACCACAACGGCACCGGCGGCACGACCGGCTCGCGGCCCAAGGTGAGCATCGACAACGTGTCCGTCACCGGCACCGCGCAGCCGCACCCGGCGCGGGCGCTGCCGGCGTCGCCGGAGGCCGGACCGGGACTGGCGCTGGCGCGTCCGCTGCCCAACCCGAGCGCGGGCGACGTGCTGCTCGCCTTCTCGCTGCCGCGGGACGGCTGGGCGCGCCTCGAGGTGCTCGACCTCTCCGGTCGCCGGGTGTGGTCGAGCGAGGGCACGTTCGCCCCGGGCGGGCACGCGGTGCGCTGGGAGGGCCGCATGGCCGGGGGCGCCGCGACGCCCTCGGGCGTCTACTTCGTGCGGCTCGTGACCGCGTCGGGCACGCGCACCACGCGCATCGTGCGGCTGTAGCGACGGATCCACGCGGGG
>JBAIWU010000739.1:0-3201 GCA_037917155.1 Candidatus Eiseniibacteriota bacterium | reverse complement strand
CGACGAGGAGATCCGCTGCACGCTCGAGGTCCCGGGCGTGAAGCCGGAGGACATCGAGGTCGTGGTCGAGAACGGCGTGCTCGTCATCTCGGGCGAGAAGAAGGCGCAGTATACCGAGAACGAGAAGGATGCGGCTTACCGCGAGCGCCGCTACGGCCGCTTCGAGCGACGCTTCGGGCTGCCCCAGAACGTGGATGCGAACGCGGTCCGCGCCCACAACGAGCAGGGCGTGCTCACGATCGTGCTGCCGCGCGCCGAGGAGTCCAAGCCGCGCCGGGTGCAGATCAACACGGGCTCGGCCGCGCAGCTGCAGGGCTGAGCGCCAGGTCGGGAGCGAGGCGGGGAGGGGCTGGTGGCTGTTGCCGCCGGCCCCTTCGATTCGCGGGGCGCCGGGGGCGGCGGGCTCTGCACGGTCTGCAGCATCACGCGACGAGTGAGGTCCGCGGCTGCGGCGCCCGCCCGGGTCGCGCGAGGCGGCACCACCCGGTCGGTCGCGGATCGAATTGGCCCGAGCCGCGCCTCCCCGGTTCGGTTCTGGCAAGCTCCTGCGCCGGACCCCGGACCGGAGGACGCGATCCATGCTCAAGCTGTCCGAGCTGGCCGAAGCCCAGACCAGCCGTCGCTCGTTCGTGAAGGGAGCCTCAGCCCTGCTCGCTACCGCGCTCGCGTCGTGCAGTCGCGTGGCCGGCGGGCGGCAAGCGCGGCACGGCCGGTTCGCGCAGCACCCGAACCTCCGCCACCCCAACGGCGATGCCCCCGGGCCCGTGGCCGCCCGCCCGCCGGCGCCGCCGAATCGCGCGACCTACAGCGTCTTCCCCGCGGAGCTGCCGTCGGTCGCGACCGGGCGGGTGCACCGGCTGCACTTCACGGTGCGGGACGTGAATTTCGCCGTCGGCCCCGACCTGGTGGTGCCGGTCTGGACCTTCGACGGCTCGCTGCCGGGCCCGGTCGTGCACATACGCCAGGGTGACACCGTCGAGTTCACGCTCACGAACCAGGGCAGCACCGCCCATTCCATGGACTTCCACGCGGCGCGCATCGACCCTGCCACCGCCTTCCGCTCGATCGCTCCCGGGCAGTCGGCCAGCTACACGTTCACCCCCAAGTACGCCGGCGTCTTCCTCTATCATTGCGGCACGGCGCCCGTGCTCATGCACATCGGCATGGGCATGTTCGGCGCGGTCGTGGTCGACCCGCCGCAGCCGCTCCCGCCCGCGCGCGAGTTCATCCTGATCCAGAACGAGTTCTACCTCGGTAAGGACCCGCAGGGCCGCCCCGCGCTGGCCGTCGACCGCATGCTCGCGGAGCTGCCCGACCAGATCACCTTCAACGGCCACCCGTTCCAGTATCAGGTCACGCCGCTGCGCGCCAAGGTCGGCGAGCTGGTGCGCTTCTACGTGGCCAACGCCGGCCCCACGGAGGATTGCGCATTCCACGTCGTCGGCCAGCAGTTCGACACCGTCTACCTGGGCTCTCCACCCGCCAACAGCATCCACGGCGTCCAGACGTACCTCGTCCCGGCCGGGGGCGGCATGATCTTCGAGATGAAGGCGGACATTCCCGGCCAGTTCGTGTTCGTGAACCACAAGTTCGGCCACGGGCAGAAGGGCGCGATCGGGGTGCTGGCGGTCGAGTAGGCGACGCCGTCCGCGTGCCGGAGCTGCCCTCGAGCCTCACGGGCACCGCCGGTCCCGTTCGCCGCGCTCTGCGCGCCCCGGTGCCGGGCGCGTATCTGTTTGCTTGAGGTCCGGCCGCCGCCGTTGAATAGTGGAGTGCCGCGCGCCTCACACACCCCTTGTCGCAGACGTTGCCGCACCGTCGCGTCGTCACCTCGTGCATCCGAAAGGAGGATGCCATGATTGGGACGCTGCTAGCGAAACACGCCCTCGCCGGGGCCTTCCAGGCGCTGAACGATCACGAGCTCGAGGCGTTCATGGCCGCCTGGAGCGACGACGGCGTCTTCATCTACCCGGGCGACATCCCCGAGAGCGGCACCTTCCGGGGACGAGCCGCCGTGACCGGCTGGTTCGCGCACTTCATGGAGCAGTTCCCCACCATCCGGTTCCACGTACGGGAGATATGCCCCGGCAGCCTCTTCGACTTCGTCGGGACGAACGTCGTCGCCGTCCACTGGGACCTAGACCTGGTCAATCGCGAAGGGCATGCGGGGCAGAACAGCGGCGTGACTGTGGTAACGCTCGTGCACGGCAAGGCGACCAAGGTGCAGGATTTCATCTTCGACCTGGGCGAGGCGTTCCACCGTAACTGGAGTGCGCTCGCGGCGGCGGGCGCGCCGGGAGCGTGAGCCGTCCCAGCGACCCTCGGCTTCCGGGCGGCTGCCGCGGGAAACCCTTCACCACAGAGAGCACAGAGAACACAGAGGGACACGGAGGCTCGTCCGAGGAAGCGGCGTCGCAGTGAGGGAACAACCATGTTTCACCACAGGGCCACAGAGGAAACACCAGCGACGCATCCGGGCGAGGCAGTGAAAACCAATTCTGTTGTTTTTAACCCGGCCGGGATGCATCCGGGTGTGCACTCTGCGATCTCTGTGGTGAGAAAGTGAAGATCGTGGCCCAGCGCCGTACGCGCGGTTGCTCCGGCTCAGTGCTCTCTGTGGCTCTATGGTGAAAAAGAAGGTGTTGGCCCTACGTCGTATGTGCGGTTACGCCGGCTCAGCGCTCTCTGTGCCTCTGCGGTGAAGAAGAAGGTCGTGGCCCCGCGAGGTTCGTGCGGTTACGCCGGCTCTGTGCTTCTCTGTGCTCTCCGTGTCCTCTGTGGTGAAAAGGTTTTGGCGTCCTCGCGCTACCGGCAGATCTCGAACACGAACGTTGGGATGGCCTGTGCGAGGATGACGAGGAAGAAGCCGCCGCTCGTGAGCACGCCGGCGAGCGCCATGAAGCGGGCCCGGTCGGGTACGTCGCCCGCGTCCGGGGGCCACTCGGGGCCGACCGCGCGCCAGGCGCGCCAGGCCACGAGCCCGGCGGCGGCGGCTACCAGCAGGGCCAGTAGCGTCACGAGATGGAGGCTAATGCTGGCGCGGTCGCCGCAGGCCATCGTGCCCAGCGAATAGAGCGTCTGCATCTGGACGCCCCACATGATGGGTGCGCCCAGCAGCCCGAAGATGATTCGACCCGCGCGTGCGGCCGGTGGCAGCGCGACGTCAGGGTCGGGTTTGGCCTCGGGAGCGCTGCTCGGGGA
>JBAIWU010000738.1:0-1639 GCA_037917155.1 Candidatus Eiseniibacteriota bacterium | reverse complement strand
CGCTGGCCGCGCACGCCGGCGACGAGGACGGGGCCCGGGCCGCGGCGCGCGCCAACATCCGCGCGTTCGACGCCGCCGCGCCCGGGCTGCCGGTGGTGACCAACAGCGCCGGATGCGGCGCGATGCTCAAGTCGTACGGCGAGTGGCTGCGGGACGACCCACTGGCCGAGCGCGCCCACGCGTTCGCCGCGCGGGTGCGCGACGTCAGTGAGCTGCTCGCCGAGCGCGGGCCCGCGCGCGCCGGTCCCCTGCCCCTGCGCGTCGCGTACGACGCGCCGTGCCACCTGCTCCACGCGCAGCGCGTGGCCGACCCGCCCCTCGCGCTGCTCGCCGCCATTCCCGAGCTGGAGCTCGTGCCCCTCGAGGGCAGCGACCGCTGCTGCGGGAGCGCGGGGATCTACTCGCTGCTCCAGCCCGCGCTCTCGCTGGAGGTGCTCGCCAACAAGCTGCGCGCCATCGAAGCCTGCGCCCCTCCTCCCGACGTCGTCGCGACCGGGAACCCCGGATGCCTGATGCAGATCGGCGCCGGCGCCCTTCTGGCGGGGCTCGACGTGGCCGTGCGCCATCCGGTCGAGCTGCTCGACCAGGCCTACCGGCGCTGAGCGCCGTCCGCGACCGTGACCGACTTCCTGCTGCTCGACTACAACGGCGTCATCGCGAACGACGAGCCGCTCCACTTCGCGGCGCTGCGCGACGTGCTGGAGGTCGAGCGGGTGGTGCTCGACGAGGCGGCCTACTACGCCGACTATCTCGGCTTCGACGACGCCGCCTGCGTGCGGGAGGCGTTCCGCCGCGCGGGCCGGCCGCTCGAGCCCGCGGCCGTGGCGCGGCTGGCCGCCCGCAAGGCGGACCGTTACGCCGAGCTGGCGAGGGCCGGCCTGCCGCTCGTGGCCGGTGTCACCGAGTTCGTCCGCAGTGCCGCCACGGCGGGCGCGCGCGTGGCGGTGATCAGCGCGGCGCTGCGCCGCGAAGTCCTGGCGGGCCTCGCCTGCGCGGGCGTCGCCGACGTCGTCTCGGCCGTGGTGAGCGCCGAAGACGTCCCGGCGGGCAAGCCCGACCCCGCGGGCTACACGCTCGCGATCCGGCGCCTCGGGGCGCGCGCCCGGCCGCCCATCAGGGCGGTCGCCGTGGAGGATTCCCTTCCCGGCCTCGCCGCCGCCCGGGGCGCGGGCGCGGGCTGCGTGATGCTCACCTCTTCCCATCCGGCGAGCGCGCTCTCCGGGGCCGACGCGGTCTGGGATTCCTTCGCCGGGCACGCGCTCGCCGAGCTGGAGCCGTTCTTCAGGACGGTGGAGATCCGTGGGAGCGTCTGAGGCCGGCGCGCGGGCGCCCGATCCCGCCGAACGGCTGGTGGCGCGCGGCGTCGTGACTCCGGCCGACCGCGAGGTGCTCGCCACGCGCGCCGGCTTCGTCGTGCGCGCCGGGATCGCGCGATACCGTCTCACCGGTGGCGGGCGCCTGGCCTGCCTGCAGGGCCTGGTCACGTGCGACGTGGACAAGCCGGGCGACGACAGCCACCTGTTCGGCGCGCTGCTCGACGCCAGCGGAATGATCCGCGCGACGCTGTGGATCTACCGCGTGCCCGACGCCCTGATCGTCGAAGTGCCCGAGGCAGCGGCCGCGGCGGTCGAAGACGTGT
>JBAIWU010000737.1:0-3907 GCA_037917155.1 Candidatus Eiseniibacteriota bacterium | reverse complement strand
TGCGGCTCGGCGAGGCCTGGGCGCGCGAGGGGCGAGCCCGCGAGGCGCGGCGCCACCTGCTCGGGGCGCTGCGCGATCCGCGCTCGCGCGCCGAGGCGCTGGCCTGGTGGGCGCTCACGTTCGCCGTCGCGCTCACCCCGCGGGCCCGGCGCCCGGCCGGCCCGGCGCCGGCGGCGGGAGCGGCGCGATGAGGGTCCTGCTCAAGGGCGACGTGGACCTCTCCCTGCCCGGCGGGCTCGAGACGCACCTGCGGGAGCTCGCGCTCGCGCTCGCGGAACGCGGGCATCGCGTCGAGGTCCTCGGGCGGCCGGCGGCGCTGCCCCCGTACGCGATGGTCGGCGTGCTCGATCCGTCACGCTACGACATCCTGCACCACCAGGGCGGCACGTGGCCCCGCGCGCTCGATCGCCATCCCGGCCTCGTGCGCACGTTCCACTTCGCGACCGCGGCGAAGATGCGCGCGTACCTCCGCATCGGGCGCGTGCGGACGCTGCTCAACCTGCCCAACTGGCGGGCGATCGCCGACGAGCGCGCCAGCGCCCGGCGCGCGGGCCCGATCATCGCCGTCTCGTCGCGGCTCCGCGATGAGTTGGCGCGCGAGTACGCGATCCCGCCCGCGCGCGTGCGCGTGATCGGCAACGGCGTGCGGCTCGCCGCGCCGACGCACGCCCGCGCGGACTGGCGCCGGCGCTGGGGGCTCGATCCGGATGCGCCGGTGCTGCTGACGATCGGTCGCGACGACTTCGTCAAGGGCCACGACCTGCTCGAGCGCGCCTGGGAGGCCGCGAAGCGGCCGGCGGGCGCGACCTGGGTCTCGGTGGGCGGCGCCCGGGAGGACCGCGGGCCGGGCCGGCTCGTGACGGGGCCCGCCTCCCCCGCGGACGTCGCCGCGTGGATCGGCGCCGCCGACGTCGGGGCGCAGCCCTCCTACTACGAAGGCGGCGGGATCGCCCTGCTCGAGATGCTCGAGGGCGGGCTCTACTCGCTGACGCACGACGTGGGCTGCGCGCGCGAGGTCGTGCGCGCGGGCGATAACGGCGAGATCGTGGGGCGCGACGCCGGCGCCTGGAGCGTGGCGATCGGGCGCGCGCTCGCGACCCGACCGGGGGCGCGGCGCCCCGACGGCCTCGGCCCCGCCCACGCCTGGGCCGCGGTGGCCGAGGCGACGGAGCGGGTCTACGAGGAGGCGCTCGCCGGCCGGTGACGGCGCCGCGGCCGCGGCGCGGCGCGGACGCTGCGCGTCACGCCTGCGGCGGGATGCCGGCCTCGGCGAGCGCCGCGCGCATCTCGCGGTCGAAGCGCTCGCCGGCGAACGGCTCGGCAAGCGCGCGCAGCTCCGCGGGGCGGAACGCATCGCGCTCGAAGAGCGCCAGCGCCCCGGCGATGCCCTCGGCGCTCTGCGTGCCGAACAGCACGCCGCCGGGCACCCGCGCGGCGCCGCCCGCGGCGACGCACGCCAGCGCCTCCGGGCTCGCGCCGCGGCCCACGGTCTCGAGCGCGCCGCCGCGGCCGTACGCGATCACGGGGCAGCCGGCGGCCATCGCCTCGACGGGCAGGATGCCGAAGTCCTCCTCGCCCGGGAACACGAGCGCGCGCGCGGTCTCGAGCAGCCGCACGACGTCCTCGTCGGTGACGCCGCCGATGAAGTGCGTGCCGGGGGGCGCGAGCGCGCGCAGCCGCGGCGCGTCCTGGCCGTCGCCCGCGACGATGAGCGGCCGCCCGAGCGCGCCGAACGCCGCCAGCGCGAGGTCCAGGCGCTTGTACGGCGCCATCGCGCCCGCCAGCAGGTAGTCCGCGCGCGCGCCCTCGCGCGGCGTGAAGCGCTCGACCGCGACGCACGGGTGGATCACGCGCGCCTCGCGGCCCCAGTGGCGGCGGATGCGCCCGGCGACGAACGCCGAGTTCGCCACGAGCGCCGTGGGCCGGCTCGCGGTCGCGACGTCCCAGCGCCGCAGCCGCGTGCACGTCGAGCGCACGAACGCGCCCACCGGCCCGCGGAAGCGCTGCGGCGGGAAGTACTGCGGCTCGAGCTCCCAGATGTAGCGCATGGGCGTGTGCACGTAGCACAGGTGCGGCGCGCCCGGCCGGGCGATGGCGCCCTTCGCGACGGCGTGGCTGGTCGAGACGACGGCGTCGAAGCCCGAGAGGTCGAACGCCTCGATCGCGCGCGGGTAGAGCGGCAGGTACCAGCGGTAGCGCCGCGTCGCGTCGGGCAGCCGCTGGAGGAACGACGTGCGGATGGGGTGCGACTCGAGCGCGGCCGAGACGGCCCCGGGGCGGTGGACGAGCGTGAAGACGGGCGCGTCGGGGAAGTACCCGGCGATGCGCTCCAGCACGCGCTCGCCGCCGCGCATGCCGGTGAGCCAGTCGTGCACCAGCGCGACCCGCATCGCTCAGCTCGCGTCGCGGTCCCAGGCGCGCGCGGCCCAGGCCAGCCCGACGATCGTGTAGAGCGAGTAGAGCAGCTCCTCGTCGCCGAAGTTCCACTCGAAGAGCCCCGCCACGAGAAACCCGGCGAGCGCCGCGAGCGCGCCCAGCCGCACGCCCGCCGCGAAGCCGCGCGCGCGCAGCTGCGGGCGCAGGCCCGCGGTCGCTGCGCGCACGAAGCTGCCGTAGAGCCACGCGAACGCCGCGAGCCCGACGACGCCCATCTGCGCCGCGATCTGGACGAACACGTCGTGCAGGTGGCCCGCGGGCTCGGTCGCCTGCGGCGGCTTGTAGCGCGCGTAGAGCGCGTGCAGGTCCTGCAGGCCCACGCCGGTCAGCGGATGGGCGCGGAACATGCGCACGCCCGCCTCCCACATGTAGACGCGCTGCTGGTTCCACACGCTGTGCGGATCGAAGATGCTCCAGAGCCGGGCGCGGAACGCGCCCTGCGCGAACGCGAACGCCGCGACCGCGAGCCCGAGCAGCACGAGCAGCGCGACCGGCCAGACGCCCGCCGCGATCACCGCGCCCTCGACGAACAGCGCGATCCAGGCGCTGCGCGTGAACGTCACCGCGAGCGCGGTCGCCGCGAGCACGGCAGTAGCCGCCGCGCCCCAGCGCCAGCGCGGCCGCCGATCGCACACCGCGACCGCGATCGCGACCGGCAGCGCCAGCGTGAGCTGGCCCGCGAACGTCATGTAGTGGCCCACGAGCCCGCGCGCGCGCGCGTCGAAGCTCGCGCCCTTCGCCACCCAGATCCCGAGCCCGATCACGGAGACGAGCGCGAACGCCGCGAGCCACGTGGCCACCGCGCGCTCGCCGGCGCGGCGGTCGCGCGCGTGGAACGCGGCCATGCCGACGAGCAGCGGAAAGAGGCCCTGGGTGATGCGCGGCAGGCTCGCCGCGCGGTCGAGCGCGAACAGCGAGACCACGAGCAGCGCCGCGAACCACGCGACGCCCGGCCAGTTGACGGGCGTGGCCGGCCAGGGCGTGCGCGTGCGCACGAGCACGGCCAGCGTGAGCGCGGCGCACAACGCGGTCGCGATGCCCATGGGCGCGATCGAGCCCGCGAGCACGACCATGAAGAGCAGGAAGGACGCCGCGGCGGCGCGCCCGAGCGCGCCGCCGTCCGCCCGCGGCCCGGCCGCGCTCACGATCGCGCCTCGTCCCGCCAGCCGAGCGTGCGCAGGAACGCGCGGTCCTCGGGGCCCAGGTCGGCGCCGCGCAGCAGGTCGGGGCGGCGCTCGAGCGTGCGGCGCAGCGCATCCTCGCGGCGCGCGCGCTCGATCATGGCGTGGTGGCCCGAGAGCAGCACGTCGGGCACGCGCCAGCCGTGGTAGTCGGCCGGGCGCGTCCAGTACGCGCTGTCGAGCAGGCCGGAGTGGATCGAGTCGCTCTCGGCCGAGTCGAACGTGCCGAGCACCCCCGGCTGCAGCCGCGCGAGCGCGTCGACCACGCACAGCGCCGCGGGCTCGCCGCC
>JBAIWU010000736.1:0-5217 GCA_037917155.1 Candidatus Eiseniibacteriota bacterium | reverse complement strand
CCACCCCGCGGCGCCGGCGAGGGCTGCGCGCCCCGCACGGCACGACACCGCCGCGCGGCCGCGTGCGGCCGATTCCACGGGAGGGGCGCGATGAAGCCGCTGGGCGGATTCCTGCTCCTGGCCGGCGTCACGCTGCTGCTGCGCTCGACGGCGCTCTCGGGCCTCGCGGCGCGCGGCATCCTGCTCGACGCGCTCGCGTTCACGACCGTGGTGTGGGCGCTGCGACACGGCGACTCGTGGGGCTCGTCCTACGGGTTCGTCGTCGGCCTGGTGGCCGTCCTCGACGCCGCGCACTGGCTGGGCCGGCACGCGCTCGCGCTCGCCCTGCTGGGCTACGGCGTTGGCCGGCTCGCGAACACGCTCGTGCGCGAGAGCGCCCGCACGCAGTTCGCGCTCATCGCCGCGGTGACGCTCGTCCACCAGCTCTGGAGCGCCTCGTTCGAGCTGGGCGGCGGCCTCGTCGCGGCGCCGTGGCTCCTCATCCGGGCGCTCGTGGCCTGCGGCGCGACCGCGGCCGTGGGGACCGCGCTGCTCGGCCTGCTGCGCATGATCGCGGGCCGCCCCCTCTTCGGATATGCCTCCCGGACCCCCGCGAAGGATTAGGGACGAGCGGTTCGCGGTGCTCGCGGGGCTCGCGCTCGCGGGCTTCGTGCTCGTGCTGCTCGGCCTGCTGCGGCTGCAGGTCGTGCAGCACGACGAGCTGCAGCGGCTCGCCGAGCAGAACCGCATCCGCCTCGACGTGCTGCGCGCGCCGCGCGGCGCGATCCGCGACCGCCTCGGGCGACTGCTGGCCGACAACCAGCCCAGCTTCGACGTCGTCTTCCGCCCCATGCCCGCCGAGAGCATCACGCGCGCCCGCACGGTCGTGCGCTCGGACTGGATCCAGCGCGTCGCCGCGCTGGTGGAGGACGACACGCTGGGCGTGCGCCGCCGGGTGGCGGAGGCCAACCGCACGGGGCAGACGGCCGTGCTGCGGCGGAACGCCCCGTACGCGGTCATGGCGGCCGTCGAGGAGATGCGCCCCGACCTGCCCGGCATCGACGTCGCCGTCGCGCCCATCCGCCGTTACCCCGAGGGCACGATGGCCGCGCAGCTGCTCGGCTACGCCGGCGAGATCAATGACCAGGAGCTCGACCAGCGCCAGGCCGCGGGCTACCGCATGGGCGACCTGATCGGCAAGACCGGGGTCGAGCGCAAGTACGAGGAGGTGCTGCGCGGCCAGGACGGCGCGGAGTTCGTGGTCGTGAACGCCATGGGCAAGCGCGTCTCGACGCTGCGCGAGGGCCCGCCCCGCCTTCCGGTGGCGGGGCACGACGTGACGCTCACGCTGGACCTCGACGTGCAGCGCGCGATGGACCAGGCGATGGCCGGCATCGAGCGCGGCGGCGCCGTGGCGATCGACCCGCGCGACGGCTCCATCCTGGCCATGGTGAGCAAGCCCGCGTTCGACCCCAACGAGTTCTCCCGCGGCATCTCGTTCGCGCGCTGGCAGGAGCTCTCCGCGGCGGGCGGCAACCCGCTGCTGAACCGCGCCATCCAGAGCGCGTACCCGCCGGGCTCGACGTTCAAGGTGGTCACGATGCTCACGGGGCTGCGTTACGGGGTCGTGCGCCCGGAATCGCACGAACCGGTGGCGTGTTCGGGCGGCTACGTCTTCGGCGGGCGGCGATTCGCGTGCTGGGACAAGCGCGGGCACGGCTCGATCGACCTGCTGACGGCGCTGCAGTTCTCGTGCGACGTCTACTTCTACCAGCTCGGGCTGGCGGTGGGTCTCGACCACCTGCAGTCGACCGCGCGCGCGCTGGGGCTGGGGGAGCGCACCGGCATCGACCTGCCCGCCGAGACGCGCGGCCTCGTGCCCGACGACGCCTACTACGACCGCCACTTCAAGTCGGGGCACTGGCCGCGCGGCGTGCTGCTCAACCTCGGCATCGGCCAGGGCGAGCTGCTCGCCTCGCCGCTGCAGCTCGCCCTCATGGCGGCGGTGGTCGGCAACGGCGGCCACCCGATCCGCCCGCACGTCGTGCGCTCGATCCAGGGCGTGCCCGAGTACCATGTCGACAAGCCCCTCGAGCCGGGCGTCGAGACCGACCCCGGCATCTGGGACGCCGTGCACGAGGCCATGCGTCGCGTCGTCGAGGCGGGCACGGCCACGTCCGTGAGGCTGCCGGGGCTCGCGGTGGCGGGCAAGACCGGCACGGCGCAGAATCCGCACGGAAAGGACCACGCCCTGTTCATCTGCTACGCGCCCGCCGACCACCCCACCATCGCGATCGCGATGGTGGCCGAGAACAGCGGCCACGGCGGCAGCGTCTGCGCGCCGCTCGTGGCGCAGGTGCTGCGGCGGGTGTTCATGGGCGACACGCTGTCCGCGGCGCCGCACGGGGCGCGGCCGGACTCGCTCGCGGCCGACACGACGGGGGCCGACGTTGACTAGGCTGCGCATGCCGTACCTCGACTGGCCGCTCGCACTGGCGACGCTGGGGCTCATCGGCATCGGCCTGCTCACGGTCTACAGCGCGACCTCGGTCCCCGGCGCGCACCAGGGGCTCTGGATGCGGCAGCTCGCGTGGTGCGCGATCGCGTTCGGCGCGGCCTGGGTCGTCGCGGCGTTCCACTACCGCCTCTTCGACACGCTCGCCTGGCCGTTGTACGGCGTGTCGCTGCTGCTGCTCGTCGCCGTGCTCGCGATCGGCACGACCAAGCTGGGCGCGAAGCGCTGGATCGAGCTCGGGCCGCTCCAGTTCCAGCCCAGCGAGATCGCCAAGATCGCGACCACGTTCGTGCTCGCGCGCTTCTTCGACCACGCGCGCCTCAACCTGGACCGGGTGCGCTTCTGGCTGCCGCCGCTCTTCATCGCCATGGTGCCGTTCGCGCTCGTCGCCAAGGAGCCCGACCTGGGCACCGGGCTGTCGTTCCCGGTGATGCTCGTCGCGATGTACTTCTGGGCCGGGATGCCGCCGGGCCGGCTGCTGCTGGGGCTCTCGCCCGTGTTCAACGTGGCGCTGTTCTTCGTCACGGGCACGATCTGGTGGTTCGTCGGGCTGTTCGTGGCGCTGCTCGCGTTCGCGCGGCCGCGGCTGTCGCTGCTGCTCGTCATGCTGGCGCTCAACGGCGCGGTCGCCTACGAGCTGCCGCACCTCTGGAACCACCTGCACGACTACCAGAAGCGGCGCATCGAGACGTTCATCAACCCCGACAACGACCCCTATGGCGCCGGCTACCAGATCATCCAGTCCAAGATCGCGATCGGCTCCGGCGGCGTGATGGGCAAGGGCTACCTCAAGGGCTCGCAGAAGGCGCTGGCGTTCCTGCCCATGCGGCACACGGACTTCATCTACTCGGTGGTGGGCGAGGAGCTGGGGTTCCTCGGGGCGCTGATCGTGGTGCTACTCTACGGCGTCGTGATCGTGCGGGGCTATCGCCTCGCGGCCGTGGCGCGCGACGGGTTCGCCGGGCTCATGGTGGTCGGCGTCGTGACGGCGCTGTTCTTCACGATCCTGGTGAACATGCTCATGACCGTCGGCTGGGCGCCGGTCACGGGCGTGCCGTTGCCATTCCTGTCCTACGGCGGCACGGCGCTGGTCGTCAACTGCCTCCAGATCGGGCTGTTGCAGAACGTGGCGCTGCGGCGCCGGGAGTACTGATGCATCCGGAGTTGTTCCACGTCGGCGCGTTCCACCTGCGCTCGTTCGGCACCATGATGGCGGTCGCGTTCCTCGCGGGGACGTGGCTGGGCCTGCGCGAGGCGCGGCGCCTGTCGCTCGACGAGGACCGCTTCATCAACGTGATCCTGATCACGCTGGTCGCCTCGGTGCTGGGTGCGCGGGCGCTGTACGTGATCGAGCACCTCGCCGAGTTCCGCCGCTCGTGGGGCAGCGTGCTCGCGCTGTGGGAGGGGGGCCTGACGCTCTACGGAGGCGTCGTGGCGGGAACGCTGGGCGGGCTCATCGCGGCGCAGCGGCTGGGCCTGCCGCGCTGGCGCGTCGCCGACGCGCTCGCGCCCTCGCTCGCGATCGGAACGATGTTCGGGCGCGTCGGCTGCTTCCTCAACGGCTGCTGCTACGGCCATCCCACGCTGCTGCCGTGGGGCGTCAAGTTCCCGCCGGGCTCGTTCGCCTCGCTCGAGTTCGGCGACACCCCGGTGCATCCGTCGCAGCTCTACAACGCCGCCGCGGGCCTGGTCATGTTCCTCGTGCTGTGGGGGCTGCGGAAGCGCCTCCGCGCGCCGGGCGTGCTCTTCTGGACCTTCATCGTGATGTTCGCGCTGCTCCGCATCCCGATCGACATGACGCGCTCCTACGAGCCCGACGCGGTGCTCGTGCGCGGCGCGATCGAGGTGACCGAGAGCCAGGCGACGAGCCTCGCGCTCGCACTGTTCGGCGCCTTCATGATCCTGCGGCTCCGGCGCGAGGCCGCGGTCGGGCGCGAATGAGCGCGCCGGTCCGGCTCGCGGTCCTCGGCGATCCCCTGGCGTACACGCTGTCGCCCGTCCTGCACCGCGCCGGCTGCGCGGCGCTCGGCGTCGCGTGCGAGTCGCGCGCCCTGCGCACCCCGCCCGAAGCACTCGGCGAGCGGCTGCAGGCGCTGGCGGCCGAGGGCTGCCTGGGCTGCAACCTCACGCACCCGCTCAAGGAGCACGCGCTCGACCACGTCGCGAAGGCCTCCGTGGCGGCCGAGCGCGCCCGCTCGGTCAACACGATCGTGTTCCGCGCCGAGGGCTGGTGGGGCGAGACGACGGACGGGGCCGGTTTCGTCGACCTGCTGCGCGAGCTGCGCCGCGAGCCGGAGCGCCAGCGCGTGCTGCTGCTCGGCGCCGGCGGCGCGGCGCGCAGCCTCGCGCTGGCCCTGCAGTGGGCGGGCTGCCGCTCCGTGCGCGTGAGCTCGCGGCGGAAGCCCCAAGGCGCGTACGCGTGGGGAGAGGGGCTCGACGAGCAGTTCATGGGCTGGCGCTCGCCCGAGGAGGAGGACGCGCTCGCCTCGAGCACGGTGATCGTGAACGGCACGCCGCTCTCGGACGAGGAGGGGCCGGCGCCGCGCGAGCGCGTCGCCCGCGACGCGCTCGTGGTCGATCTCACGTACGGGCCCGCGCCCACGCCGTGGGTGGCGCGTGCGCGCGCGATGGGACTCGAGGCGGTGGACGGGCTGGGGCTGCTCGTGCACCAGGCGCGCCGATCGCTGAGCCTCTGGCTCGGGCGCGAGGTGCCGGTGGAGCCG
>JBAIWU010000735.1:0-2123 GCA_037917155.1 Candidatus Eiseniibacteriota bacterium | reverse complement strand
CGGGTTGCGGCTGCCGGCGCGGCGCAGGCTCTGCAGGATCCGCCCCGGCATCGAGCCGATGTACGTGCGCCGGTGCCCGCGGATCTCGGCCTCGTCGCGCACGCCGCCCAGCGCGACGCGCACGAACCGGCGGCCCAGCGCGCGCGCGATGGACTTGCCCAGCGACGTCTTGCCCACGCCGGGCGGGCCCACGAAGCACAGGATCGGCGCCTTGTTCCGCCCCGTGAGCTTGAGCACGGAGAGGTACTCGACGATGCGCTCCTTCACCTTCTTCAGCCCGTAGTGGTCCTCGTCGAGCACCTGCTCGACGTTGTCGATGTCGAGGTTGTCCTTCGTGGCCGAGCGCCACGGCAGCGTCGTCAGCCAGTCGATGTAGCCGCGCACGACCGTGGCCTCGGGCGACATGAAGCTCATGCGCGAGAGGCGCTCGAGCTCCTTCATCGCGCGCGCGCGCACCTCGCGCGGCATCTTCGCGCGGCGGATCGCGGCGCCCAGGTCCTCGATCTCGCTCGCGAACTCGTTCTGGTGCCCGAGCTCCTTGCGGATCGCCTTGAGCTGCTCGTTGAGGTAGAACTCCTTCTGGTTCTTGTGCACCTGCGAGCGGACCTGGCCCTCGATCTTGCGCTCGAGGCGCACGATCTCGAGCTCGCCCGCGAGCGTCTCGGACAGCAGCCGCAGGCGCGACTCGGTGCTCTCGGCCTCGAGCAGCCGCTGCTTGACCGGCACCTTGACCAGCAGGTGCGACGCGATCGTGAGCGCGAGCTGCGCCGGGTCGGTGATCGCGGCGGTGGTCGCCAGCACCTCGTCCGGGATGCGCCGGTTGAGGTGCACGTAGTCCTGGAACATCTGCAGCGCGTTGCGCTGGAGCGCCTCGACCTCGGGGCCGGGCGTGACGTCGTCGTGCAGCGGCGCGACCGTGACCATGTAGAAGTCGGTCGACCACTGGAAGCGCTGCACCTGCGCGCGCGCGAGGCCCTCGATGAGCACGCGCATGCTGCCGTCGGGGAGCCGGAAGAGCTGCAGCACGCGCACGATCGTGCCCACCTTGTAGAGCTCGTCGTGCTGCGGGTCGGCGACGTCGCCGCGCGTCTGCGCGGTGACGAACACGACCCGGTCGCGCGCGACCGCCTTCTCGATCGCGTTGATCGACGGCAGCCGGCCCACGAGCAGCGGGATCGTCATGTACGGGAACACGACGACCTCGCGCAGCGGCAGCAGCGGCAGGCGGTCGGAGAACGTGAACGTCTCGTCGCCGCGCGTGATGCGCACGCGGCCCTCGCGCGCGGGGGCCGCGGCGCGCGCCTTGCGGGCGCTCGCGCGCTCCGCGCCCGCGCGGCGGGAGGTGCGCTTGCGGTTGGACGGGCTCGCCAAGTGGACTCCTCGTTCGGGGGTAATGCAGCGGGCCGGTCGCAAGCGCGGCCGGCCCGTCGTCGGTGCGTCGTCCCGGGGCATCCCCGGCCGGGTCAGGCTTCCTTGCGCCGCTTCTCGCGCTCGCCGCGGAACGTCAGCAGCGGGGGCGCGTTGTTCTGGATGCACTCCTTCGAGATCGTGCAGCCGATCACGTCGGAGCGCGAGGGGATGTCGTACATCACTTCCAGCATGGCCTCTTCGATCACGGCGCGCAAGCCCCGCGCGCCGGTGCCGCGCTGGATGGCCAGGGCCGCGATCGCGCGCAGCGCGTCCTCGGTGAAGTCGAGCTTGACGCCCTCCATCTCGAGGAACTTCGCGTACTGCTTCGTGATCGCGTTCTTGGGCTCGGTGAGGATGCGCACGAGCGCGTCCTCGTCGAGCGAGTCCAGCGTGCCGACCACCGGAAGGCGACCGACGAGCTCGGGGATGAGGCCGTAGCGCAGCAGGTCCTCGGGCTCCACGAGCGACATGAGCTCGCCCGCATTGCGCTGCTTCTTGCTCTTGATGTCCGCGCCGAAGCCGAGCACCTTCTCGCCCACGCGGCGCTCGACCACCTTGTCGAGCCCCTCGAACGCGCCGCCGCAGATGAACAGGATGTCCTTCGTGTTCACCTCGATGTATTTCTGCTGGGGGTGCTTGCGGCCGCCCTGCGGCGGGACGTTCGCGACCGTGCCCTCGAGGATCTTGAGCAGCGCCTGCTGCACGCCCTCGCC
>JBAIWU010000734.1:0-1877 GCA_037917155.1 Candidatus Eiseniibacteriota bacterium | reverse complement strand
GCGCGTGGATCCGGCGCGGCACGCCCTGCGTCCGCGCGGCGATCTCGGCGCACGTCCGGCGCGGGAAGACGACCGCGCCGTCGCCGCCGGCCGCGTCGATCCGCGAGCGCAGGTAGCGGCGCGCCTCGCCGGCGGGCAGCGGCTCGAGGCGCGCGCGCGCCGCGACGCGCTGGCGCAGGGCCGCGAGCGCGGGATCGTCGATCCGCTGCTCGAGCTCGGGCAGGCCGGCGAGCAGCACCTCGAGCCGTCGCCCCGCCTGCCGGGCCGCGTTCGCGAGCAGGCGCAGCTCCTCGAGCTGCTCGGGCGTCAGCCGCTGCGCGTCGTCGATCACGACCATCGCGACCCGGCCGCTCTCGGCGATCCCGGCCAGCGCGTGCTCGAGGCAGGCCACGAGCCGGGGCCGCGAGGCGCCCTGCGTGGGCTGTTCGCCGAACCGCAGGACGATCTCCTCGAGCAGTTCCGTCCCCGAGAGCGCGGGGTACGCGAGGAACGACACGGTCACGCGCGATCCCCAGCGCGCGATCGCCTCGTTCACGAGCGTCGTCTTGCCCGTGCCCGGCTCGCCGGTCAGGAGCAGGAACGGCTCGCGCTCGCCGAGCCCGGCGTCGAGCCGTCGCAACGCATCCGCCGCGCCCCCCGTCTCGAGGAAGGCGCCGCGCGACGCGTGCGGCGCGAATGGGCTGTCGGAATTCACGTGTTCGGGGCTCCGGGTCCGTGGCGGACCGTCATGGTCCACCTCCGGGTTTTCGGCCCGTCCGGGCGCCGACCTGAGCCCCGCGACGACCCCGGATCCGGAGCGGGCGGAGACGACTTCGGGCCGGTCAGCCGCGGCCCGGGCGCGGCGGGCGAGCCCGGAGGCCGGCCTCGCGAGTGCCACTCGCGCGGGGCGGCCGGCGCACGTCCCTCCCGGGACGCGCCCTCACGTCCCGGGCTCGCCCGTGGCGTCCTCGATCCGCAGCCATTCCTCGAGGAACGACGGGACGGCGTCGCAGGAGGGCAGCCAGGCCTGCGCGACCGTGGGCCGGGACGCGTCGCCGACGCGGACGCCGAAGCCGCGGTCGAGCACGGCCTCGAACGCATCCTCGTCCGTCGCGTCGTCGCCGACGAAGACGCCGAGCGTCCCGGGCGCCGACTGGGCCAGCAGCGAGAGGACGACCGTGCCCTTGTTCCGGCTGCGCGCACGCAGCTCCACGCCGCCGTTGATCGCGTCGAGGGCGACGAGCCCGCCCGCCGCGATGGGCCCCCAGGCCGACATGCAGGCCGCCTCGATCTCGCGCGCACGCGCCTTCGCCTGGCCGCGCGTGTGCAGCACGACCGCGGACCGCTTGCGCTCGAGAAGCGTGCCCCAGCCCGCGTCGCGCGCCAGCGCCTCCGCCGCGTCGATCGCGGCCGCCACCGGCCGCTCGACCGGCCAGCGCACGAGGTCCCCGTTCGGCGCGCGGGATTCCCAGCCGTGCTCGCCGACGAAGAACCCGGGCACTTCGCCGAGCAGCGCCTCGACCTCGTCGAGCGGGCGCCCGGAGACGATCGCAACGCTCGTGTGACGGGAGGCCGCGATGCGCCGCAGCAGCTCCAGCGAACGCGGCGTCGGACGGGCCTCGCTCCTCGCCACGGCGAACGGGGCCAGCGTCCCGTCGTAGTCGAGCATGAGGAGCCGGTGCGGCGCGACCGCCACCATGCGCCAGAGCTGGGCGGGGAACTCGTCGAGATCGTGGTGAGACGGCATGCTCGCGCCTTCCGTTCGGTGGGTGGATCGCGCGGACATGGTTTCCCGCGCCGCCCTCGCCGTCAACGCCGACGCCGGGAGTCCGGGTCGGGACGCGCGCGGTCCTCCGGCGCGTGCCGGTCCGGCCCGAGCGCCCCGGCGGAGGGCGCCT
>JBAIWU010000733.1:0-5358 GCA_037917155.1 Candidatus Eiseniibacteriota bacterium | reverse complement strand
CACGCGTCCGTGCACGCGGCCCGCCGCTTCCCCTGGAAGCTGTTCCTCGCGATCGTCGTGGTCGCCGTGTTCGGCTCCGCGGGCGCGACGTTCGGCGTCGTGCAGTGGCTCCGCCGCGACCTGCCCTCGCCGGACCAGGTCACCGCCGTCCAGGCGCCGGTGAAGACCACCGTGTACGACGTCCACGGCCGGGTGCTCCACGAGTTCTACAAGGAGAACCGCTCGCCCGTGCCGCTGCGCGACATCCCGCGCAGCCTCGTGAACGCCACGCTCTCGACCGAGGACCGCAATTTCTACCAGCACTGGGGCGTGGACCTCTGGGGCGTGGCGCGCGCGGCGGTGACGGACGTGCTGCGCATGCGCCGCACCCAGGGCGGCAGCACGATCACGCAGCAGCTCGCGCGCAACCTCTTCCTCACGCACGAGCGCTCGTTCACGCGCAAGCTCAAGGAGGTCGCGCTCGCGATCGAGCTGGAGCGCAACTACTCCAAGGACCAGATCCTGGAGATGTACTTCAACCAGATCTACTTCGGCGAGGGCGCCTACGGCGTCGAGGCCGCCGCGAAGACGTACTTCGACAAGCCGCTGCGCGAGCTCTCGCTGCCCGAGTGCGCGCTGCTCGCGGGCATCCCCGCGAACCCGAGCCTGTACTCGCCGCGGCGCCAGCCGCGCTCCGCCCTGCTGCGGCGCTCGAAGGTGCTGCGCAACATGCTGGCCACGAAGGCCATCACCCAGGTCGAGTACGACAACGCCGAGCACGCGCCGCTGGGGGTCACCTCGATCCGTTACGACAACGACCGCGCCGCGTACTTCGTCGAGATGGTGCGCCTGCACCTCGACGAGAAGTACGGCTCGAACGCGGTCTACGAGGGCGGGCTGAAGGTCTACACGACGCTCGACATGGACCTGCAGACGCTGGCCGAGCGCTCGCTGGAGAAGCAGATCGAATCGCTCGAAGCCGAGCTGAAGCCGAAGTACACCCGCGCCAACTTCGCGCAGACCGCGGCGGCCGCGCAGGCGGGCGGCACCGGGCGTACGCCGTACCTGCAGGGGGCGCTCGTCGCGATCGATCCGCACAACGGCTACATCCGCGCGCTCGTGGGCGGGCGCGACTGGGCCCAGAGCAACTTCAATCGCGCGGTGCAGGCGCGCCGCCAGCCGGGCTCGGCGTTCAAGCCGTTCGTGTACACGACCGCGCTCGACAACGGCTTCAAGCCCACCGACATCATCGTGGACGAGCCGGTCACGTTCCCCGGCGGTGATGGCGAGCCCTACTCGCCGCACAACTACGACCGCACGTTCCGGGGCCCGGTGACGCTGCGCTACGCGCTGCAGCAGTCGATCAACATCCCCGCGATCAAGCTGCTGCGCAAGCTCGGCGTGTCGCTGGTCGCGTCGTACGCGCGCCGGATGGGCATCAAGAGCCCCATCGGCCAGAACCTGTCGCTGGCGCTGGGCAGCAGCGAGGTGACGCTGCTCGAGCTGACGTCGGCGTACGCCGTGCTGGCGGATCGCGGCATCCGCAACGAGCCGCTCTACCTGCTCAAGGTCGAGGACCGCGCCGGCAACGTGCTCGAGCGGAACGCGCCGCGGCCGTTCGAGGTCCTGTCCGAGGAGACCGCGGCGACCATGACCTCGATGATGCAGAGCGTCATGGACCACGGCACGGGCTATCCGGCCCGCCAGCGCGGGTTCGCCATTCCCGCCGCCGGCAAGACGGGCACGATGGACGACTACATGGACGCGTGGTTCGTCGGCTTCGTGCCCAGCCTCGTCTGCGGCGTGTGGGTGGGCTACGACGAGAAGAAGACGATCGGGGCGGGCATGACCGGCGCCCGCGCGGCGCTGCCCGCCTGGACCGACTTCATGATCGGTGCGACGCGCGGACGGCCCGTCGAAGACTTCCCGCTGCCCGCGGGCAGCATCAGCCGCGTCGTGTGCGCCGAGAGCGGCATGCTGGCGACCGACGCCTGCCCGAACGTGACCTCGGAGATCTTCCAGCAGGGCTCCGAGCCCACGGAGCTGTGCACGACGCACCCGGGCCGCCCGCTGCCGCAGCCCACCACGCCCGACGCGAACGCGCTCACGCCCGCGCCCGCGACGCCAGCGCCGCCGCCTCCGGCGAACCTGCGTCAGCTCGACCAGGCCGACCGGGCGAAGAAGAGCGACCGGATCCACACCCGCTCGATGGAGCCCTGACGCGAACGCCCCGCGGGCGGCCGGCCGCGGGGCGTGACGTCGTCGACGGGCGGCCGCCTAGTGCGCGTCGCCGCCGTGATCGCGGTCGTGGTGGTCGTTGTCCGAATCGGCCGCGATCGCCATCCGCAGCTCCTCCAGCGCCGCGTTGATGTGCTCGAGCGCCTTCACTCGGTGGCCGGCGAAATCGTGGTCCGCATGCTCCAGGGCGGTCTTGGCGTGCATGAGGTCCTTCTGGGCGGAGCGGATCGCGGGATGGCGCTCCGCGGTCCACGCGAGGCTGGCGCCGAGGACGAGGCCCAGTGCGACGAGGACGAGGGGCTTGATCGCGAGCTTCGACATGCTTCCCTCCTTGGGGTGTGCGGCTCCGTGGGGCCGCCCCCAGACTGCCGTCGCGGCGGCGCGCCGACAAGCCCGGAGTGCCTCCGAGCGGGTCCCGGCGGACTGCGGGGCCGGCCCGGAGAGCAGGGGCTCGCATTTCGGCGTTGTCCCCTCGTCCGCGCCGCCACTATCGTCGGCGGATGCCCACGAGGGACTTCCCACGCGAAACGGGGGCGCTCCCGTCCATCTACGCGTTCGTGCGCGAGGCCCTGCGCGAGTGGGGCCGGCCCGAAGAGGGCGCCTGGGACGTGGAACTCGTGCTCGAGGAGTTGTTCACCAATGTGGTCAAGTACGGGCGCAAGAGCACCCGACCGGTGACGGTTTCGCTGGAGTGGCAGCACCCGCTGCTGACCATCCGCATCCGCGACGACGATTCGGACTTCTTCGACCCCACGCTCGCGCCGACGCCCGACACCACGCTGCCGATTCTCGAGCGCAACGCGGGCGGGCTCGGACTGCACTTCGTCCGCCGCATGGCGGAGCGATTCGAATACGCCCACGAGAACTCGATCAGCACGCTGACCGTCACCATGCGCCTGGAGCACTGATGTTCACCACCCATTCTCGCCCCGACGGCACGGTCGCGCTGGTCGGTCGCCTCGATGCCGCGGAGGTGCCGTCCGCCCGCGCCGCGCTCGGAGCGCTCTCGGGTACGCTCACGCTCGACTGCTCCCAGTTGGACTACGTCTCCAGCGCGGGCATCGGCCTGATCGTCGAGACTTACAGACGACTGCACCAGGGCGGTCACACCCTGAAGCTGGTCAACCTGCTCCCACGGGTCCGGAACGTGTTCGCGTTCGCCGGGCTCGACCGGGTGCTGACGCTGGAATAGCCGCCCCTCGCTCCCCACGCCGCCGACCGGGTGGCGCCGTCCGCGCGGCCCGCCGAACCTGCCGATCGTCCGGGCGGGGCATTCCACATCAACCTTTCTCGCATCCGGGTGTCCGTCATGGGTGAGAGCGACGAAGGCGGGCTGGTCGAGCGGGCGCTCCAGGGGGACACCGGGGCGTTCGAGCAGCTGGTCGAGTCGCACCAGGCGGTCGTCTACAACCTCGCCTGGCGCATGCTCGGCAACGCCGAAGACGCCCTCGACGTCTCGCAGGCGGTCTTCACCAAGGCGTGGCTCAAGCTGGCCACGTTCGACCGACGGAACCGCCTGTTCAGCTGGATCTACCGCATCGCGATCAACGAGACGTTGAACCACCGCCGGCGGCGCCGGCGGACGGAGCCGATTGAGGACACGCTCCCGGACACGGGAGCCGGACCGCACGAGCGCCACGAGGCCGAGGAGCGCTCGCGGATACTCCAGGAGGCGCTGATGGAGCTGGGGGCCGACGACCGCGAGATCGTGGTGCTCCACCACCTGCTCGGCTTCTCGCACCGCGAGGTCGGCGACCTGCGCGGCCTGCCCGAGAAGACCGTGAAGTCGCGCCTCTTCACCGCGCGCCAGCGCCTGGAGGCCGGCCTGCGCCGTCGCGGGCTGGGCGGCGCATGATCCCCACCGAGCGCGACCGCGCGCTGCACGAGCTCCTCGACGGGTCGGCCACGCCGCGCGAGGCCGCCGAGACCGAGGCGTGGCTCGCGACCAGCGCCGAAGGCAGGCAGCGGCGCGCCGAGCTGGAGGCGCTGTTCGCCAGGCTCCGCGACGCCCCTCGCGCCACGCCCCCGCCGCAGTTGCGCGAGGGCGTGATGTCGGCGATCCGCCGGGGCGTCGCGCCCGCGCATCGCGCCCCGGCCCGGCCGCGCTGGCTGCTGCTCGTGCCCGCGGGCGTGGTGGCGGCGCTGCTCGCGATCCTCGCGCCGCAGGCCTGGCGCGGCTCGCGCCGGGCCCTGCCCGAGGAGGTGAGCGGCTCCATCGCGGGGAACGCGGCCTTCGCTCGCGCCGAAATCCGGGTGCCGGGCGCGCGCGTGCACGTGCGCGTCCGGCGGACCGGGGCCGAGGAGCGGGTGGAGCTGGAGGCCGACGGCCGCGCCCCCGTCGAGATCGAGCTGACCGGGCCGGCCGATCGGCTCGCCTCCGCCCGCGTGCGGGCGGGAGCGGCGACCGTGTCGCACCCCGGACCGGGACGGCTCGTGCTGGCCCTTCCCGGTGCGGGAAGCGCCACCCTGTCGCTGCCCCTGGCCGCGGCGGGCGCCGTCGGCGTGCGCGTCGAGTTGCGCTCGGGCGGCAGGAGCGCCGGGACGGCCCTGCCCGTGCCCTCGGCGGATCGGTAGCGAATCACGCCTCGCGAGAGAATAGTCTCCAACCTTCACGGGGCGGGCGTGTCCTGCAGAACATTGAAGCCCTCCGCACGTTCGTCGTGCGGGCCATTGACCCCCTCACCCGGGAGGCCGTCATGAAGATGCGGAACGTGATCCTGTTCGGTGCGCTGGCCGCCGTGGCCATCGTCGCGGTGGTGATGCTCCGCGGCAACTACGGGGCGAGCGGCAATGTCGCCGGGACGATCGGCGGGGCGAATCGCTACCAGTCGTCCCAGATCACGGACAACGACGTGGCGCTGAAGGATCCGCAGGTCCAGGCGTTCCTCCAGAGCGACACCTTCCACCGGATCCAGACGGACAAGGACCTCGCCCGGGCGATCGCGAGTCCCGATTTCGCGAGGGTTGCCGCCGATCCCAACTTCGCGAAGATGCTCGCGAGCCCCGACATGGCCAGGGCCCTCGCGAGCCCGGACATGGCGCGAGTGATCGCCGACCCGAGCTTCGCCAGGGTCGTCGCCTCGGGCGACCTGGCCCGCTCGCTCGCCTCAGCCGACTTCGCCCGGCTCGTCGCGTCGGCGG
>JBAIWU010000732.1:0-1785 GCA_037917155.1 Candidatus Eiseniibacteriota bacterium | reverse complement strand
TGGGTGCGGCTGTTCGGGCTGCTGCTGGGATCGTCGGTCTACTCGTTCTCGGGCGTGCTGGGCGTCTACCTCACCGGGCTGGCGCTGGGCTCGGCGCTGGCCGGCCGCTTCATGTCGCGCCTGGGCTCGCTCGCGGCGCTCGCGGCGCTGCAGGCGGGCATCGCGCTCTCGGCCGCGGCGACCGTGTGGTTCTTCCCGTCGCTGCCCGAGCGCTTCCTCGGGATCGTGCAGCACGCGGGCACGAGCTGGTGGACGCTGTTCGGCACCGAGCTGCTGCTGGTGGCCGAGGTGATCCTCGTGCCCTGCACGCTCTTCGGCGCGGTCTTCCCGGTCGCGGCGCGGCTGCTCTCGTCCGGCGACGGCGGCCGCGCGGTGGGGCGCGCGTACGCGGCCAACACGCTCGGCACGATCGCGGGCTCGCTCGCCGCCGGCTACCTGCTCGTGCCGCGTCTCGGCGTCCAGGGCACGCACGGCGCGGCGCTGGCGCTCTCGGCGGCCGTCGCGGCGCTCGTGCTCGTCGCGGCCGCCCGCACGGGCCCGCTCCCGCGCCGGCTCGCGATGGCCGCCGTGCTCGCGCTGCTCGTGGCGCCCGCGCTCGCGTGGCGCGCGCCGGCCTGGAAGCCCATCGAGATGTCGGCCGGCGTGTACCGGCCCGCGGCGCGCGCGTGGGTCGAGGGCGTCACGGCCGGCCGGTCCGACGGGCGCGTGGCCGCGGCGATGGGGCGCGAGAAGCTGCTCCTCTACCGCGAGGGCCTGAACGGCTCGGTGCTGGTGACGCGCGACACGCTCGGCAACAACACCATCCTGCGCATCAACGGCAAGGCCGACGCGAGCGACTCCGACATGCTCACGCAGGTGCTCTCGGGCCTCGTGCCCGGCGCGCTCGCGGACTCGGGCGCGCGCACGCTCGTGATCGGGCAGGGCTCCGGCGTGACGCTCGGCGCGGTGCTGGCCGCCGGCGCAGGCCCCACCGACCTCGCCGAGCTCGAGCCCGCGGTGATCGACGGCTCGCGCTTCTTCCAGGCGCCCGGCCACGACCCGCTGGACGATCCGCGCGTGCACGTGATCCTCGACGACGGGCGCACCGTGCTCCAGCACGCGCGCGGGCACTACGGCCTCATCGTGAGCGAGCCCTCGAACCCGTGGATGGCGGGCGTGAACAACCTGTTCACGCTCGACTTCTACCGCCTCGTGCGCGCGCGGCTCGAGCCCGGCGGCGTGTTCGCGCAGTGGATCCAGCTCTACGAGATCTCGCCCGCGACGTTCCGCTCGATCCTCGGCGCGTTCCTCCGGGTGTTCCCGCACGGGCAGGCGTTCGTGGCCTCGGCGCGCTCGGACCTCGTGCTCGTCGCGTGCGACGCGCCGCGGCGCCTCTCGCTGGCGCGGCTGAGCGCCCCGCAGGTGCTGCCGTCGCTGCGGCGCGCGAAGCTGCTCGGCCCCGACGCGGTCGCGGCGTTCTGGGTCGGCACGTTCGACTCGCTGCACGTGCTCGCGGCCGGCGCGCCGCTCAACACGGACGACCGCCGCATCGCGGAATACCGCGCGCCGCGCGACATGATCGAGCGCGCCCGCGTGACGGGCGGCCCCGGCGTCCTGACGGGCATGCTGCCGCACGGCACCTGGCGCGACGCGGGGAGCACGTTCGCGGACTGGGGCGCGGCCGCGTGGTTCGAATCCCGCGGCCGGCAGCTCGCGCGCTCGGGCTACTTCGACGCGGCCCGCTTCGCGGCCGCCGACGCGCGCGCCTGCGGCGAGACGGCCACGGCCGCGCGGCTCGACGACGCG
>JBAIWU010000731.1:0-9662 GCA_037917155.1 Candidatus Eiseniibacteriota bacterium | reverse complement strand
CGATCACCTGGTAGCGGAACTGGATCGAGCGATTCGTGCCGAGCCGCCAGCCCGTCGAGCGGTCCTGCTGCATGTCGCCGCCCACGCTCGTCGAGATGAGCAGGATGGTCGCGCACAGCAGGCCGGTGATCGGGTCCTTGAGCCCGATCGCGGCGAGGATGAACACGGTGAGCACGAAGGCGCTCGAGATCGGGTTCGAGTCCGAGATGCCGAGCGAGATGCCGTTGACCATCAGGAACACGAACGCGAGCAGGATCGCGATGCCCACGAACAGCGGCGGCAGGTGGAGCACCCCCACGCCCATTCCGAAGATCGCCAGCGCCCAGAAGACGACCCAGGCGACGAGGAAGCGGTTGTCCGTCCGCTTCCAGTCCTCGGCCGGCGCCGCCGGCCTGGTGCGCCCGAACTCGCGGATCGCCGTGCCGGCGAGCATCGACATGTCCACGAGCGCGGCACCCATGATCATGCCCAGCGCGCAGATGAAGGCGATCTTGCGGAACGGGTCGTGCGGCCCGAGGAAGGGCGTCATGACGCCGCTCGCGTCGTGCATGCCGTGCGAGCGCAGCCACGGCGTCAGCATCACGCCGATGCCGCCGACGACAATGGCCGGGACGCCGATGCGCGCACCCACGATCATGCCGGCGCCGAGTGTCGAGGCCGAGTAGCCGGTGTTCGAGAAGCGCGTCATCGCCTCGCCGAGCCCGCCCGTGAACGGGACGCTCACCGCGAGGCCGCTGAGGTAGCCGCCCAGCGCGCCGCCGCCCAGCTTGGCGATCGACTCGCGCAGCAGGCGGATGTCCGTGAGCGCGCGCAGGATGTTCGCGACCGCGAAGCCGGAGGGGAAGGAGAGCTGCATGCGGTCGACGAGGATGGGCGTGTAGAGCATGCCCACGCCCACTCCGAACATCCCGATGCACATGAAGTAGGCCACCATCTGCCACACGGGGGGCTCCGGCAGCCCCAGCCAGGTCATGGCCTGGATGAGAACCGCCATGCCGGAGAGCCCGGCCACCGACGCGGCCATGGTCTGGATGTAGTTCGCCCCGTGCTTGCCCTCGGCCCCGTAACCGTAGGTCACGACGCTGCCCAGGATGCCGGCCAGCACCTGCCCGCCCACGAAGAAGCCGAGCGAGAAGTTCATGTAGGCGGCCGTGATGCCGCCGAGGGGGCCCAGAAAGAAGATGGCCACCACCCCGAGGAGGAGGTAGTAGCCGGCGCTGCCGATGCGCGGGAGGTACCGCCGGGATCCAGTCATGGCGCGGCAGGGTAGCATCCCGGCACCCGCGCGTGCGACAGCACGTTGCTCCCGCGCGTGCGCGCGCCACTCGCGCCGGCCTGCCGGGCTGACAGGCGAACGCGAGCGCCTGACAGGATGACGCCCTCACCGCGGCGCGCCAATCGCTTGTTTTCCGCGGCGTTCGTGTGTGTCCAACCGCGTTCGTGCGGTCCGTCCGTGCGTGGCACGGTCGATGCCCCGGACATTCGCGACGCTTCGAGCCTCCACTCCCGCCTGCTGCCACGAGCCTTCGAGACCTGGCGGGGGTGGGCTCGGCGTATCCCGGAGGCGACCATGTCTGACCGTTCCGCATCCGTCCGCCCCGAGAGGAGCGAGGTGCGCGAGCTACGAATCCACGGCCGCGGGGGACAGGGCGCCGTCATCGCCTCGAAGGTCCTGGCGTCGGCGCTGTTCCACGAGGGCCGCTCGGTGCAGTCGTTCCCGGCTTTCGGCGTCGAGCGGCGCGGCGCGCCCGTCACGGCGTTCCTGCGCTTCTCGCAGGGCCCGATCCTGCTGCGCTGCGAGATCACGAGTCCTCACGACCTCATCATCCTCGACCCGACCCTGATCAAGGCCATCGACGTGACGCAGGGCCTCAAGCCGGGCGGCAGCATCCTCATCAACTCCGACCGCGGCGCGGAGGCCTACGCCGGCCTCGCGCAGCAGTTCCGGGTGTCGCTCGTGGACGCGTCGGCCATCGCCCGCAAGTACGGGCTGGGCTCCAAGACGCAGCCGATCGTGAACACCGCCATCCTCGGCGCGTTCGCCGCCGACTCGGGGCTGGTGGGGCTGGACGCCATCTGCGAGGCGATCACCGAGGCGATTCCGGGCAAGGCCGAACTCAACGTCCAGGCGGCGCGCGACGCCGCGACCTGCGTCGTCCGCGTCCCGGTCCAGGAGGTGGGACATGTCTGAGGGCCGCGCCACCGTCGAGATCGCCCATGGCGTGCCGACGATCGCCGTGAGCACGAGCTCGACCCTGCCGAACCGCACCGGGTCATGGAAGTACATCCAGCCTGTCTACCAGGACAAGACCGCGCCCTGCAACGCCGCGTGCCCCGTGGGCATCGACATCGAGGGCGTCATGAACCTGCTGCGGCTCGATCGCGTCGAGGAGGCGCGCGAGCTGCTGCTGCGCGAGAACCCGATGCCGGCGACCGCGGGCCGCATCTGCGACCACGCCTGCCAGGGCTCGTGCAGCCGCGCGCGCTTCGACGAGGCCGTGAGCATCCACGCGGTCGAGCGCATGCTCGGCGACCTGCCCGGGGTGACGCGCCCCGCGCCCCCGCGCACGCGCAAGGAGCACGTCGCGGTCGTCGGCTCGGGGCCCTCCGGCCTGGCGTGCGGCTATCACCTCGCGCGTCTCGGCTACGCGGTGACGATGTTCGAGGCCGATCCCGAGCCGGGCGGCTGGCTGCGCTTCGGCGTGCCGGAGTACCGGCTGCCGCGCCCGGTGCTCGTGCGCGAGATCGAGCGCATCCGCGCCGAGGGCGTCTCGATCCAGTGCGGCGTTCGCGTCGGCGTGAACCTGCCGTGGGAGGACCTGTCGCGCTTCGACGCGGTGTTCCTCGGCTCGGGTGCGCGTGCGCGCGAGTCGTTCGAGTGGGAGGACCAGGGCCTGACCGACGTGCGGCCGGGCGAGGACTTCCTGCACGAGGTCCGCGCCGGGCAGCGCGGCCGCACGGGCCGGCGGGTGGTCATCGTGGGCGGCAGCGACACCGCCGTCGATTGCGCGCGCACGGCCCTGCGGCTGGGCGCGGAACCCGTCGTGCTGTTCGCGGGCGCGCGCGAGGAGATGACCGCCGATGCCGAGGCGGTCGAGGAGGCGCTGCGCGAGGGCGTGCGGTTCGAGTTCTTCGCGCGCGTCGTCGGCATGCAGGTGTCCGAGCACGCGGACGACGAGCAGGCGCTCGAGGCGATCCGCGGCATGTTCGACGCGCCCGAGGGCGGAGCCACGCGGCCGCGCATCGTCGGCGTCGCGTGCGTGCGCATGCAGCCCGCGCAGATCGCCGTGGACGGCTCGCGGCGCACGGTGTCCATCCCGGGCAGCTCGTTCGTGCTGCCGGCCGACACCGTGCTCACCGCCGTCGGCGCCGAGGTGGCGGGCGACGTGCTGCCGGCCGACCTGCACCGGCGCGGCTACGTCCTCAAGGTGGACGCGTTCGGCCAGACGAGCCGCCCGGGCTTCTTCGCGGGCGGCGACCTCGTCGACGAGCCGCGCACGCTCGCGCACGCCCTGGGCTCCGGCAAGCGCGCCGCCATCGGCATCGACCGCTGGCTGCGCACGCGGGCGGGCGAGGCCGTGCCGGCGCTCGACGAACCCGCGCTGCGCTACGGCGGCAGCGGCAACATGAGCATCACGCGCTGGCGCGGGGACGACCCGGTGCGGCGCGTCAACGAGCTCAACGAGGTCGTCGCGTTCGACCAGCTCAACATGGCGTACTTCCGGCACGAGCCCTCGATGCCGGACCATCACCGGGCCCCCGGCGAGAGCGGCGCGGACTTCGGCGAATCGAACCTCGGGCTGTCGCGCGACGAGGCGCTGGCCGAGGCGAAGCGCTGCTTCAACTGCGGCGTGTGCAACGACTGCGAGCTGTGCATGGTCTACTGCCCCGACGTGGCCATCAAGAAGCACCCGAGCGGCCACGGCTTCTCGCTCTCGTACAAGTACTGCAAGGGCTGCGGCCTGTGCGTCGAGGAATGTCCCCGCGGCGCCATGACCATGACGCGGGAGGGCCTGTGAAGAAGGTCATCGTCGGCAACCACGCCGTCTCCTGGGGCGTCAAGCTCGCGCGGGCGGAGGTCATCGCCGCGTACCCGATCACGCCGCAGACGCAGGTCGTGGAGGAGCTGTCCGAGATGTGCGCCAGCGGCGAGCTGAAGGCGCGCTTCATCAAGGTCGAGTCCGAGCACTCGGCCATGGCCGCGTGCATGGGCGCCTCGATGACGGGCGCGCGCGCGTTCACCGCCACGTCCTCGCAGGGGCTCGCGCTCATGCACGAGCTGCTGCACTGGTCCGGCGGCGGCCGCATGCCCATCGTCATGGCCGAGATCAACCGCGCCCTGGCGCCGGGCTGGAACGTGTGGACGGACCAGAACGACTCGCTCTCGCAGCGCGACACCGGCTGGATCCAGCTGTACTGCGAGACGAACCAGGAGGTGCTCGACACGACGATCATGGCGTTCAAGCTCGCCGAGACCGTCGACATCCCGGTCATGATCGTGCTCGACGCGTTCGTGCTCTCGCACACCGCCGAGCCGGTCGACATCCCGGACCAGAAGGACGTCGACGCGTTCCTGCCGAAGCGCGTCGCGCGGCACAAGCTCGACACCGGCAATCCGCAGGCCTTCGGCGCGCTGACGACGCCGGCCGTCTACATGGAGATGCGCCTGCGCCAGCAGGAGGCGATGGAGGACGCGGTCGGCGCGCTGGAGGCGATCGACGCCGAATGGGGCCGGCAATTCGGCCGCACCTGGGGCGCCGTCGAGACGTACCGCACCGAGGGCGCGGACCTCGTGCTCGTCACCTCCGGCACCGTGACCTCGACCACGCGTCACGTGGTCAACGAGCTGCGCGACCAGGGGCAGAAGGTCGGGCTCGTGAAGGTGAAGATGTTCCGCCCGTTCCCGGGCGCCGATCTGCGCCGCGTGCTCGCCGGCGTGAAGGATGTCGCGGTGCTCGATCGCAACATCTCGCCGGGCCACAGTGGCATCTTCGCCGAGGAGACGCGGGCGGCGCTGTACGACCTGCCTGCGGCCAGGCGGCCGCGCGTGCACGGCTACATCATCGGCCTCGGCGGCCGCGACGTGACGCCGGCCACGATCGAGGAGTGCATCCAGAAGACCCGGGACGCGGCGTCGGCCGCCGTGCCCGAACGCGAGGACGTGTGGGTGGGGGTGAAGTCATGAGCCAGATCCCGGTCAGTGAGCTGATCCCGCGCGACGAGCTGATGACGTCGGGCCACCTCGCGTGTCCCGGCTGCGGCGGCAGCCTCGCGATGCGCCTCGTGCTGAAGGCGCTCGGTCCGAAGACCATCATGTCGCTGCCCGCGTGCTGCTGGACGATCGTCGCGGGCCCGTACCCGCAGTCCAGCCTCGGCGTGCCCGTCTTCCACACCGCGTTCGAGACCGCGGCCTCCACGGCCGCCGGCATCCGCGCGGCGCTCGACATGGCGGGCGACACCGAGACGACCGTGCTCGCGTGGGCGGGCGACGGCGGCACGTTCGACATCGGCCTGCAGGCGCTCTCGGGCGCGGCCGAGCGCAACGAGGACATCCTGTACGTCTGCTACGACAACGAGGCGTACATGAACACGGGCATCCAGCGCTCGAGCTCGACGCCGTGGGGTGCGTGGACGACCACGACCCCGGCGGGCACCCCGAAGTCGCACCCGAAGAAGGACCTGCTCGCGATCCTCGCCTCGCACGGGATTCCCTACGGCGCCACGGCGTCGGTCGCGTTTCCCGCGGACCTCGTCGCCAAGGTGCAGAAGGCGAAGGCCATCCGCGGCACGCGCTTCCTGCACGTGCTGGCGCCGTGCCCGCCCGGCTGGCGCAGCTCCGACGAGGAGACGATCGACCTCGCGCGGCAGGCGGTGCACACGCGCGTGTTCCCGCTGATCGAAGTCGAGGACGGCCAGCGCTGGAAGTTCTCGATCGAGCACCCGGCCGAGCCGGTCGAGGGCTACATCCGCCGGCAGGGCCGCTTTCGCCACCTGACCGACGAGCAGATCCGCCACATCCAGGCCGAGACGGACGCGCGCTTCGCTCGCCTCGAGAAGCGCGTCAAGTTCGGCACCTAGACCCCCAGCCCCACGCACCGGGCCGGCCATCGGCCCGTTCCGAGGAAGCCCGGACGCAGGACCGGTCCGGGCTTCGTCGCGAGGGTTCGGGCGTTCCGTCAGTCAATGCGCGGGCGAGGGCGCGAGCTCCACGCCGCGCGTCGCGACGACGTACGTGGGCCGCGGGCAGGCGTGGTCGGCGGGAGCCGGCTCCTCCGCCGCCGCGCGCGGCAGCGTGGTCACGAGGCCCTCGACCACGACGCGCTGGCCCTTGCAGTCCTTCGGCAGCAGCACGGACTCGTCGAGGCTGCGGGCGATGAAGCTGGCGCCGCGCGCGTCCTGGACCTCGACCCAGCAGCCCTTGCCCTGGCAGACGTCCTTGACGGTGCCCTCGAGGCGCACCGTGCGGCCCTTGAACTTCGCGGGATCCTTCGCGAGCCGGGCGATGTCGACCGGCTTCTTCACCTGGAGGGCGGCACCGAAGCGCTGCGGGGCGGACGCCGGATCGGCGGCCGGGGCGATGGCGGGCAGGGCGAGCAGCGCCGTGGCGAGGACGAGCGTGCGAAGGCTGCGCATGCGGGGATCCTTTCCGTTGGGGGCGGAACGAGGAGTGGCGGTCCGGGTCGTCGCGCATGCCGGGCTGATATAGTGCGACGACACGCCCTGCTCGCGTGGACGACCTTCCCCACGAGGATCGCATGAGCACCACCCCCGTGTCACAGGCGACGAACGGCGAGGCGCGCTGGCTCGCCGAGACCTACCAGCCGGGCCGCCCGCAGCTCACCGTCCGCGCCGTCCTGGTCGGCATGGCGATCGGCGCGGTGATGTGCCTGTCGAACCTGTACGTCTTCTTCAAGACGGGCTGGTCGATGGGCGTCACGATCACGGCGGCGATCCTCGCGTTCGCGGTCTTCCGCGTCGCCTCGGCGCTGCGCCTCGGCCGGAAGCCACTCACCACGCTCGAGAACAACGCGCTCGTCACGGTGGCCTCGGGCGCGGGCTACATGACGGGCGGCGGCAACATGGCCGCCTTCGGTGCCCTGCTCATGGTGACGGCGATGCGCCCGCCGCAGCTGCCGCTGGTCGCGTGGTTCGGCGGCATCGCCGCGCTCGGGGTGTTCACCGCGATCCCCATCAAGCGCCAGCTGATCAACTCGGAAGGCCTCGCGTTCCCCACCGGGAAGGCGACCGCCGAGACGCTGCGCGCCATCCACGGCGAGGGCGCGCACGGCGCGGCAGCCGCCGAGGGCTCGAAGCAGGCGCGAGCGCTCGGCCTCGGCGCGCTGTTCGCGGCGTTGCTCGCGTGGCTGCGCGACGCGAAGGCCGCGTGGATGCCGTTCAACGTGCCGGCGCAGTTCCCGCTGCCGTTCACGCTGCTCGGCCGTCCGGCCGCCGACTGGACGCTGGCACTCAAGGCCGAGGTCGTGCTGCTCGGCGCCGGCGCGCTGATGAGCTTCCGCACCGCGTGGAGCCTGTTGCTGGGCGGGCTGCTCACGTACGGCGCGCTCGCGCCGTCGCTGTTCTCGCAGGGCATGATCCACGCGGTGAGCTACAAGGCCATCGTCGGCTGGACCGTGTGGCCGGGCGCCGCGGTGCTCGTGGCTTCCGGCCTCACCTCGTTCGCGCTGGACTGGAAGAGCGTGGCGCGTTCGTTCGCGGGCATCGCGGCGGTGTTCAACCGCCGCGGCGCGGGCGAACCCGCCGACCCCATGGACGCGGTCGAGTGTCCCGGCTGGTGGTTCCCCGCCGGCTTCGTCGCGCTGGGCCCGGTCGTGGTCGTGCTCATGACGCTGCTCTTTCACATCCCGTGGTGGGCCGGCGTCATCGCGGTGCCGCTCGCCGTCGTGATGGGATTCATCGCCGCGCGCGTGACCGGCGAGACCGACGTGACCCCGACCAAGGCGCTCGGACCCGTGACGCAGCTCCTCTACGGCGTCATCACGCCGGGCAACCTCTCGGGCAACATCATGAGCGCGAACGTGACCGGCGGCATCGGGCTGCACGCGGCCGACCTGCTCACGACGCTCAAGACCGGCTGGCTGCTGGGCGCGAGCCCGCGCGTGCAGTTCTATGCCCAGCTCTTCGGCGTGATCGCCGGCGCCGCAGTCGTGGTGCCCGCGTTCAACATCCTCATCCCCGATCCCGCCGTGCTCGGCACGGACGCCTGGCCCGCGCCCTCGTGCCTCGTTTGGGCGGGCGTGAGCAAGGCCTTCGCGGGCGGCATCGGCTCGCTCGACCCCGCCGCCCGCGCGGCGATCGCCGCGGGGCTCGCGCTCGGTGTGGCGCTCGTGCTCATGGAGCGCTTCGCGCCGCGCCCGCTGCGCGGTTACGTGCCCTCGCCGGCCGGAATCGGGATCGCCATGGTCGTGCCCGGCAGCAACTCGATCGCGATGTTCGGCGGCGCGTTCCTCGCCCTGCTGTTCAACCGCTTCCGGCCGGAGGCGGGCCGACGCTACGTTGTGCCCGTGGCCTCCGGCCTCATCGCGGGCGAGAGCCTGATGGGCGTCGCGATCGCGATGCTCATCGTCTCGCACGCGCTCAACAAGTAGGGGGCGCATGACGCCGGACCCGCCACGCGCACCTGCCGCCGGACCGGCCCCCGCTCCGCGCGTGGCGCTGCGGCTCGTCGTCGTCCCGACCGAGCACGGGAGTTGGTCGTTCCTCTTCGAGCCCATCGCGCTCGGGCTGCTCGTGTCGCCGTCGTGGAGCGGCGCCCTGGTGGCGCTGGCCGCGCTCGCGGCGTTCCTCGCGCGCCAGCCGCTCAAGCTCTTCGTCGTGGATCGCCGGCGCGGAAAGGTCTACCCGCGCACGCACGTCGCGGAGCGCGCGTTCGCGACGCTGGCCCTGCTGGCCGCGGCGGCGCTCGCCGGCGCCGTGGTGACCGCGCGGGGCCCGCTGCTGGTCGCGGTCGGGCTGGCCGCGCCGCTCGCGGCCGCCACGCTCGCCTTCGACCTCGACCGCCGCTCGCGCGAGGCCGCCGGCGAGCTCGCCGGCGCGCTGGCGGTCGGCGCCGTGGCCAGCGCGGTCGCGCTCGCCGGCGGCTGGCCCGCGGCGCGATCGTTCGCGCTCTGGGGCGTGCTCGCGGGTCGCACCGTGCCGACGATCCTGTTCGTGCGCGCCCGGCTGCGGCTCGAGAAGGGGCAGCCGCCTCGCATGGGCTGGGCGCTCGCGTCGCAGGCGCTGGCGATCGGCGGGGTCGCGCTACTCGCCTTACGGCGAGTAGCCCCGTGGGCGGCAGCGGCTGCGATGGCGGTGCTCGCTGCGCGCGCGGCCTGGGGACTCTCGCCAGCCCGCCCGCGGCTCAAGACGTGGCAGCTCGGGCTCACGGAGATCGGCTACGGGCTGCTCGTCGTGCTCGCGACCGCGCTCGGACGCTGAGCCATCGGGCCCCCGGCCTCCCGCCGGGGAATAAAGAAGACTTCTCTATGACTGCATAAATGCTTGACGTCCGGAACGTTTGACCGCAGAGTTTCGCTACCGGGCAGCAAGGCTATGGCTTCGGGAACACGCCCCACGCGAACTCCCCATGCTCCGGACCATGGACTCCTTGATCGATGGACCCCCCTCGGCCGCTGGCCGTGCGGGGGTCGCTTTGTTTGCGCGGC
>JBAIWU010000730.1:0-17216 GCA_037917155.1 Candidatus Eiseniibacteriota bacterium | reverse complement strand
CGGCGGACTTCGCGAGGCTCCTCGCGTCCGCCGACTTCCAGAGGATGCTCGTGGCGGCGGACAACGCGAAGGCCGCGACGGGAGCCGACTGGGCCAAGGTCGCGGCGATGCCCGAGTACGCGAAGCTGGTCGCCTCGCCCGAGTACCGCTCGGTCGCGTCGGTCGGCGACTTCGCCCGGGCGTGCGCCAGCCCCGAGTTCCGGAACCTGTGCGCGAGCGGCGACTTCGCCCGGATGCTGACGCCGGACTTCGCCAGGGTCGTCGCATCGGGAGACCTCGCCAGGGTCCTCGCCACGCCGGACATGGCCAGGACCCTCGCGATGCCGGAGTTCGCGAAGATGGCCGCCTCGCCCGACTTCGCCAGGATCGTGGCGAGCCCCGACCTGGCCAGGGCCTGTGCGACGCCGGAGTTCCAGAAGATCGCCGCCTCCGGCGACCTCGCCAAGGTGACCGTCGGACCCTAGGATCCGGATGAACGCCCACGCCGCACGCGACGCGGGCCGCCGAGGAGACCCCACCGCGGGGTCTCCTCGTTCGCATCCCCACGGAGGGCTCGCCATGACGGCCGCCGCCACCGCACGCCGGCTCCTCGCACCGTTCGCCGCGCTCGCGCTGTCGCTCGCGCCCGCGCCGGCCCGGGCCGGAGCGACGTTGCACGAGCTCGACACGGACGACCTGCGGCTGATCTACCCGGAGCCCACGCTCGGCTACCTCGCACCGTACACCGCGCGCTGCTTCGAGAACGCGATGCGGATGCACCGTCGGCTCTTCGGCTACGCGCCCACCGAGAAGGTGACGGTCGTGCTCGTGGACGACTCGGACTACGGCAACGCCGCCGTGTCGGGCAGCCCTCGCAGCCTCATGGTCGTCCAGATCGCGCCCACCAACTTCGTCTACGAGACCGGGCCCGCGAACGAGCGCATCAACTTCCTGATGAATCACGAGCTCGCGCACGTGGTCACGCTCGACCAGGCGACCGGCGGCGATCGCTTCCGGCGCGCCCTCCTCGGGGGCAAGGTGCGCGAATCGGCCGAGCACCCCGAAACGGTCCTCTACGCCTACCTCACGCTGCCGCGCCGGGCGGCGCCGCGCTGGCACCGCGAAGGCCTCGCGGTGTTCATGGAGACGTGGATGGCGGGGGGCATCGGCCGGGCCCAGGGGCCCTACGACGAGATGGTCTTCCGCTCCATGGTGCGCGACGGCACGAGCTTCCACGACCCGCTCGGACTCGAGTCGGCCGGGACCCGCGTGGACTTCCAGGTGGGCGTGAACTCGTACCTGTACGGCACCCGTTTCACGACGTGGCTCGCGGACCGCTACGGACCCGCCGCGGTCATGGACTGGGTCGCGCGCCGCGACGGCAGCCGCGCGTACTTCGCCAACCAGTTCGCGGGCGTCTTCCACCGGTCGCTGAACGACGCGTGGCGGGAGTGGGTGCACGACGAGAGGGCGTTCCAGCGCGCGAACCTCGACACCATCCGCCGCTGGCCGGTCACACCGAGCCGCGACCTGTCCGCGCAGGCGCTGGGCTCGGTCTCGCCGCAGGCGTACGACCCCGAGACGCGCACGGTGTACGCCGGCGTCTTCCACCCCGGCGCGGTGGCGCACGTGCTCGCGATCCCGCTGGACGGCGGACCCTCTCGCTTCGTGCGCGAGGTGGACGGGCCCACCCTCTATTCGGTGTGCTCGCTGGCATGGGATCCCGTGCGCCGGGTGCTCTTCTACACCCGGCACAACAACGACTGGCGCGACCTCTGCGAGCTGGATCCCCGCACCGGGCGTTCGCGCACGCTCATCCGCCGCGCGCGCCTGGGCGACCTGGCGTTCGACCGCGCGGACTCCTCGCTCTGGGCCGTTCGCCACTTCAACGGCGCGTCCACGGTCGTGCGGCTGCGGCCGCCCTACCGCGACTGGACCACGATGTGCGCGTTTCCGTTCGGGCGCGACGTGTACGACCTCGACGTCTCGCCCGACGGCACGCACCTCGTCGCCTCCGAGGCCGAGGCGAGCGGGCGCCAGAGCCTGAAGCTCTTCCCGACCGAGTCCATCGCCCGGGGCGACACGTCGGCGCGCACGCTCGCGGACTTCGGGGCCTCGATCCCCACCAGCTTCGTCTTCTCGCGCGACGGCCGGTACCTCTACGGCAGCAGCTATTACACGGGCGTCTCCAACATCTACCGCTACGACCTCGCGGCCGACTCGCTCGACCTCGTGACCAACGCCGAAACCGGATTCTTCCGCCCGCTCCCGCTGGGCGGTGACTCGCTCATGGCGTTCCGCTACGCGGGCGGCGGCTTCGTGCCGGTGCGACTCGAAGCGCACCCGCTGCACGACGCGAGCGCGATCACGTTCTACGGCCAGCAGGTGATCGCGCGGCATCCGGAGCTGGAGGGCTGGAAGGTGCCACCGCCGAGCCGAATCCCGCTCGATTCGCTGGTGCGTTACGACGGCGCGTACCGGCCGTGGCACGAACTCAAGCTCGTCGCGCTCGTGCCCGTCGTCGAGGCCTACCGCGCGCGCACGTCGTTCGGCTGGCAGGCGCACGTGCAGGATCCGCTCGGGTTCCAGGACGTCACGACGACCGCGACGGCCTCGCGCGAGGGGCCGGGCGGCGGGCAGCAGGTCCACGCGGCGCTGGTCTACCGCCACGCCGAGCTCACGCTGCGCGTCGCGCACGATCCCGCGTCGTTCTACGACCTCTTCGGCCCCACGCACACGAGCCGGCGTGGCGACATGGTGCACGCGGAGTGGAGCCGCACGCTGCTGCGCGACCTGCCGCGCACGCTGGAGCTGCACGTGGAGGGCGGAGGCTGGACGCGGCTCGACCACCTGCCCGACGCGCAGAACGTCGCCACCTCGGCGGGCTTCGACAAGCTGCTCGACGCTGCGGTCGGGTTGAGCGAAAAGGACGTTCGCTCCTCGATCGGCGCGGTGGACGACGAGAAGGGCTGGCGCTGGTCACTCCGCGGCTCCACCAACGAGGTGCGCTTCGTGGCCGGCGGAACGGGCACGTGGCACTCCTACCCCGCGCTCGAGGCCACCGCCGACGCGGGCGCGCCGCTGCCGCCGCGCAACGCCTCCACGTGGCTGCGGCTGGCCGCCGGCGCCTCGCCCGGAGACCGGAACGAGCCGTTCGCGAACTTCTTCTTCGGCGGTTTCGGCAACAACTGGGTGGACCGGCAGGATCCCAAGCGCTATCGGGATCCGTACTCGCTGCCCGGCCGGCCCATCGACGATGTCGCGGGCACCCGCTTCGCGCGGGCGCTCTGGGAGCTCAACGCCTCGCCCGTCCACTTCGAGCGCCTCGGCACGCCCGGCTTCTACGCGAGCTGGCTGCGCACGTCGTTCTTCTCGGCAGCGCTGTCGACGAACCCGGGCTCGCCGCTCGACCGACGCACGCTGGCGGACGCGGGCCTTCAATGCGATCTTCGCCTGATCGCGCTCAGCCAGCAGCCGTTCACGCTCTCCGCCGGGTACGCCCGCGCGTTCGAGCGACACCGGGCCCCCACCCACGAATGGATGGTCTCCTTCAAGGTGCTCTGAATCTCGGCGCGAGCCTTCTGAGCGGGCTCGTCCCGGTGCTGGCGTTCCTCCTCGGCCTGCGCCTGCTCGACAGCTTCAAGCTCGTCGGCCGCAACGACGTCGTCGACTCGCTCGTCGCGGGCGGTTTCGCGGCGGCGGTCGCCTACGTCCTCAACACGCTCGCGATCCGCGCGCTGGGCGTGCCACCTGCCGCCGTGCGCCACGGCGTCGCTCCCGTGATCGAGGAGTCGCTGAAGGGCGCGTACGTGCTCCTGCTGGTCCGCCGAAAGCGGATCGGCTTCCTCGTGGACGCCGCGATCCACGGCTTCGCGGTCGGAACCGGTTTCGCGGTGGTCGAGAACATCTACTACGCGTTCTCGCTCGGTCGCTTCGACGCCGCGGTCTGGACCGTGCGCGGCCTGGGCACCGCGATCATGCACGGCTCCACGACCGCGATCGTGGCGCTGCTGTCGCGGCGCCTGCTCGACCGCCGCTCGGTGCCTCCGGGCATCGCCTGGCTGCCCGGGCTGGCGGTCGCGATCGCCGCGCACGCGCTCTTCAACCGCCTGCTTCTCGACCCCGTCGTCGCGGCGATCGTGCAGCTGGTCGCCATGCCGCTGCTCATGCTGTTCGTCTTCGACCGAAGCGAGCGAGCGACCCACGACTGGCTGGGTCGGGGCTTCGACGGTGACGTGGAGCGCCTGGAGCAGCTGCTCGACGGCGAGGTCGCGGGCACGCCCGTCGGACTCTACCTGGAATCGCTGCGCGCGCGCTTCGAGGGTCCCGTGCTCGCCGACATGCTCTGCCTGCTGCGCATCCGGCTCGAGCTCGCGCTGCGCGCCAAGGGCGTGCTCATCGCGCGCGCGGCCGGAGTCGAGCTGCCGCCGGACCCCGCATTGCAGGCCAGCTTCGACGAGATGCGCTTCCTCGAGAGGAGCCTGGGCCCCACCGGCCGACTCGCGATCCAGCCCCTGCTCGCGAGTGACGACCGCTCGCTGTGGCAGCTGGGGTTGTTGAAGCGCTAGGGTCCCTCGAGGCACGCCGTGGGCAGGCGGCGAGTCCTGGAACGGAGCCCGGCTACCCGATCCGCTCGAGCACGACGTCCGGCCGCGGGGCGCCGGCGTCGGCGATTGTGAAGCAGGCCGCGGCGCGCCCGACCGCCGCCCCGTCAGGCCCGGCGAGGTGCAGCTCCGCGAGCGGCTCGCCCGCCCTGACGCGCTCCCCGGGACGGCGCAGCGCCACGAGGCCCACGCGCGGGTCGATGTCGTCCTCCTTGGCCCGCCGCCCGCCGCCGATCGCGACGACGAGCTCGCCGAGCGCGAAGCAGTCGCAGCCCGCGACGACTCCCTCCCGCGGCGCGGGCACCATCGCGATCACGGGCGCCGGGTGAAGCCGGGCGGGGTCCTCGAGCGCCTTCGGATCGCCGCCCTGCGCCGCCACCATCTCGAGGAACCGGGTCCACGCCGCGCCGGAGTCGAGCACGCTTCGGGCGCGGGCGCGCGCCGCGGCGTCGTCGCGCTCGGCGCCGGCCAGCCGCATCATCACCGCCGCGAGCTCGAGCGTCAGCGCGCGCGTGTCGTCCGGCCCCCGCCCGTGCAGCGTCTCACAGGCCTCGCGCACCTCGAGTGCGTTGCCGACGGCGCCGCCGAGCGGCCAGTTCATGTCCGTGATGAGCGCCGCGGCTCTCGCCCCGAGCGACTTCGAGGTCTCCACGAGGCGCGTGGCGAGGCTGCGGGCGCTCTCGCGCGTCTTCATGAACGCCCCGCTGCCGCACTTGACGTCGTACACGAGCGCCTGCGCGCCCTCGGCGATCTTCTTGCTGACGATGCTCGAGACGATGAACGGCTCGAACTCGACCGTCGACGTGACGTCGCGCAGCGCGTAGAGCAGCCCGTCGGCCGGCGCGAGGTCGGGCCCCTGGCCAACCATCACGACGCCGAGGCGGTCGAGCTGGGCCCGCATGGCCTCCGGCGACAGCGTCGTGCGGAAGCCGGGGATGGACTCGAGCTTGTCGAGCGTTCCCCCCGTGTGGCCCAGCCCGCGGCCCGAGACCATGGGAACGAGCACGCCGCACGCGGCCACGAGCGGCGCGAGCATGAGCGAGATCTTGTCGCCCACGCCGCCCGTGGAGTGCTTGTCGGCGGCGGGCCGGCCGAGCGCGCTCCAGTCGAACACGCGCCCGGAGTGGAGCAGCGCCTGCGTCAGCGCGTCCGTCTCGGCGGGATCGAGGCCGTTGAGGAACGCGGCCATCAGCCACGCGCTCACCTGGTAGTCGACGACGTCCCTGCGGAGGTAGGCGGCGACGAACTCGCGGATCGCGGCGGGCGCGTGCGCGCGCCGGTCGCGCTTCGCGCGGAGGAACTCGCGGGGGTCGAACACGGGTCAGTAGCCCTTCCCCTGCGACGCCTCGCCGCGCACGATCTTGACGCCCGCCGAGGCGCCCAGGCGCGTCGCGCCCGCGGCGACCATCTTCTCCGCGTCCTCACGCGTGCGCACGCCGCCCGAGGCCTTGACGCCCATGTCGGGGCCCACGGTCTCGCGCATCAGCTGCACGTCCTCGACCGTGGCGCCGCCGCCGGCGAAGCCGGTCGAGGTCTTCACGTACTCGGCGCCGGCCGCCTTGGCCAGCGTGCATCCCATCACCTTCTCGTCGCGGCTCAGCAGCGTCGTCTCGAGGATGACCTTGACGACGATGTCCTTGCCCGCCGCCTGCACGACGCCGTGGATGTCCTGCTCGACGAGGGCGTAGTCGCGGGACTTGAGCGCGCCGATGTTGATCACCATGTCGACTTCCTCGGCGCCCTGCTCGACCGCGCGCCGGGCCTCGTACGCCTTGATGTCCGGCAGGTGCGCGCCCAGCGGGAAGCCGATCACGGTGCACACCTTGACCCCGGTGCCCCGCAGCTTCTCGCGGCACAGCGCGACCCAGTTCGGGTTCACGCACACGGACGCGAAGCAGTACTGCGCCGCCTCGGCGCAGAGCCGCTCGATCTCCTCGCGCGTCGCGTCCGGCTTGAGCAGCGTGTGGTCGATGATCGAGGCCAGCCCGTCGGACGCCGGGCAGTAGCCCATCGTGGCGACGACGCGCGACGCGCCGGCCTCGGCGAGCAGCCGCGTCTCCTCCGGGCCGCGCGAGCCGGTGACGCCCCAGTTCCGGCAGCGCTCGCAGGTCGCCGGGTCGTGGACGACGCTCCCCGGTGCCAGCGCCGTCGCGGGGTGCGGCGCGGGCGCGGGCGCGACGGGCCCGGCCGCCGGCGCGGCGCCCTTCAGCGCGGCCAGCACCTGGCGCGTGATGAGCTCGACGAGCTGCTCGCGCTCGGCGCTCACTTCGCACCCCGCCGCGTCCGGAGCCGGAAGCCGTCGAGCAGCAGCGCGCTCAGCCGCCGCCGCACGATGCGCGCGCCGGCGTCGCGGTAGTAGACCCACATCTCGGGCGCGAACTCGTGCAGCACCTGCCGGCAGGCGCCGCACGGTGCCGCGCCGTGGCCCCTGCCGGCGGTGACGGCGATCGCGGCGAACTCGCGCTCGCCCTCGCTCACCGCCTTGAAGATGGCGGTGCGCTCGGCGCAGCACGCGAGCCCGAACGACGAGTTCTCGACGTTGCAGCCGCGGATCACGCGGCCGGAACGGGTGAGCAGCGCCGCGCCCACGGCGAACTTCGAGTAGGGCGAGTACGACGAACGCCGCGCCTTCTCGGCTTCGGCCATCAGGTCTCGAGGTGTCACGATCTCAGCTCCTGGAGGAAGCTCCTGCCGTGCTTCGGCGCAGGAACGCCGAACAGCTCCGCGAGCGTCGCCCCGAGGTCCGCGAACGTGCTCCGCGTGCCCAGGTCGGCGCCCCTCCTCACCCGCGGCCCGGCGACGAGCAGCGGCGTGTACTCGCGCGAGTGGTCGGTGCTGGGCGTGGTCGGATCGTTGCCGTGGTCCGCCGTGACCCACACCATCTCGTCGTCGCGCAACCGTCCGAGCAGCCCGCCCAGCCGGTCGTCGAACTGTACCAGCGCCCGGGCGAACCCCGCGGGGTCGTTCCGGTGCCCGTACTGCGTGTCGAAGTCGACGAGGTTGGCGAAGACGAGCCCCTCGCCCGGCGTCCGCGCCAGGTCGAGCAGGACCGCCTCGCCCTCGTCGTTGCCCTTCGTGTGGATCGCGTCGCTCACGCCGCGGCCCGCGAAGAGGTCGTCCACCTTGCCCACGGTGACGACGCGGTGCCCGCGCTCGATCAGCCGGTCGAGCACGCTGGGCTCGAACGGCTCCAGCGAGAAGTCGCGCCGGTTCGTGGTGCGGCGGTACGCGCCCGGCGCGCCCTCGAACGGCCGCGCGATGACGCGCCCCACCGCGTGCTCGCCGGTCAGCATCGCCCGCGCCGTGCGGCAGGCGGCGTAGAGCTCGTCGAGCGGCACGGTCGCCTCGTGCGCGGCGACCTGGAAGACGGAGTCGGCGGACGTGTACACGATGTACTTCCCGCTCGCCTGGTGATGCTCGCCGAGCCGCTGGATGATCTCGGTGCCCGAGGCGGCCACGTTGCCCAGCCAGCCGCGGCCGACCTGCTCGCACCAGCGCTCGAGCAGCGCCCCGGGGAAGCCGTGCGGGTACGTCGGGAACGCCCGGTCGAGCACGAGGCCCATCATCTCCCAGTGCCCCGTCGTGCTGTCCTTGCCCGCGGACTTCTCCGCGAGCCGCGCGCGCGCGCCCGCCGGGTCGGCCAGCGCGCGCACGCCCGGCAGCGGCAGCAGGTTGCCCAGCCCGAGCGATTCGAGGTTCGGCAGCGCGAGGCCGCCGACGAACTCGGCGACGTGGCGCAGCGTGTGGCTGCCCGCGTCGCCGTAGTCGCGCGCATCGGGCAGCTCGCCGATGCCGACGCCGTCGAGGACGATGAGGAAGACGCGCATGGCCTCAACCCCGCGCGGCCGCGGCGTCCGCCGCCCGCCGCCGCACGTAGTCGTCGGCGGCCGCGGTCCACTCGGGACGCTCGCCGACGAGGGTGGTCATCCGCACCGCGCGCCCGCCGAGGCAGTACAGGCGCGGCACGCGCTTGCCGATCGTGCACATCACCTCGTACGGCAGCGTCTCGCTCCAGGCGGCGAACTCCTCGACCGGGAGGGTCGCACCCGCCTGCTCGCCGAACAGCACGACCTCGTCGCCCGGGTGCACGTCCGGCACGTCGGTCACGTCCACCATGGTCAGGTCCATGGTCACGCGGCCCACGATCGGGACGCGCCGGCCCGCGAGCAGCATCTGCCCGCGGTTCGAGAGCAGCCACGAGTAGCCGTGCCCGTAGCCCACCGGCACGACCGCGATGCGCGAGGGGCGCCGCGTCGTGAACGTGCGCGCGTAGCTCACGCTCGTGCCCGCGGGCAGGTCGCGCACCTGCACGAGCCGGCTGCGCAGCGACATCACGGGCGAGACGGCCGGCCGCGCGAGGTCGCGCGGCGGGTGGACGCCGTAGGCCACGAGTCCGACGCGCACCCAGTCGAGGCGCGCCTCGGGCAGGTTGACCGTGCCGGCGCTGTTGGCCGCGTGGACGCGCGGCGGCCTCAGGCCGCGCGCCTCGAGGCGCCCGAGCAGCGCGCCGAAGCGCTCGACCTGGCCGCGCGCGAACGCGAGGTCCTCCGCGTCGGCGTCGGGGAAGTGCGTGTAGACGCTCGCGAGCCGCAGCCCCGGCAGCGCACACACCTCCGCGATGAACGCCTCGGCCTCGTCCTCGCGGACGCCGATGCGGCCCATGCCGGTGTCGACCTCGACGTGGAAGCGCACCGGCTTGCCGCTCCGCCTGGCGGCGGCGGAGAGCTCGCGGGCGAAGCCCGCGTCGACGACGGTGGGGTCGATGTCGTTCGCGACCGCGTCGTCGATCTCGGCGTCGAGCAGCGGCGAGAGCGCCACGATGGGGAGGCGCGAGCCGGCGAGGCGAAGCTGCAGTCCCTCGTGCAGCGTGGCCACGCCGAGCCGCTCGACCCCGGCGGACTCGGCCGCGGCCGCCATCTCGCGCGCGCCGTGTCCGTAGGCGTCCGCCTTCGCGACGAGCAGGATCTCGCGCCCCGCGCCGACCAGGCCGCGGACGGCGGCGAGGTTGGCGTGGAAGCGGTCGAGGTCCACCTCGACCCATGTCGAGACCGGCAGCGGCAACGGCAAGCCTCCCACTGGCGTACACTGGGGCGCCGGAGACCCGACGCTGAACGGGGCAGCATAGACAGGCCCCCGCGCCCACGCAATCGCCACGCTCCCCGGCCGGGCGTCGCACCACGGGAACGCGCATGCACCCTCACGTCGATCCGTCCACCGCGATGTATGTGCTCTCGGCCCTGCTCGGCGGGATCGCGCTCGCGTCCGCCTGCGGCCTGCGCGCGTTCCTGCCGCTGCTCGCGCTGTCGCTGGCGGCGCGCGCGGGCCTCGTCCACCTGTCCGCTCGCGCCGGCTGGATCGCGGGCGATCCGGCGCTCTGGACGTTCGCGGTCGCGACCGTGCTCGAGCTCGCGGCCGACAAGATCCCGATCGTGGACCACGTGCTCGACGCGGTCGCGACCGTGGTGCGGCCGGCGGCCGCCGCGGTGGCCGGGTGGGCCGCGCTCGGCACGGTCGATCCGCGGCTGGCGGCGATGGCGGCCGTCGTGCTGGGCGGCGGCGCGCTCGGCGTCCACGTGCTCAAGGCGAAGGCGCGCCTCGGCAGCACGGCCCTCACCCTCGGCCACGCCAATCCGCTGCTCTCGATCGGCGAGGACATCGCCGCAGCCGCGCTGTCCGCGGTCGCCTTCCTCGCGCCGCTGCTGGTGCTCGTGCTGCTGGCGGCGGTGCTGCTCTGGCTGCTGGCGCCCCGGCGCGGCGCGCGCTGACGGCCCCGGGAGGCCGGCGCGGCGCCATGCGCCCGCCGATCGGCCCCGACAAAACGTCAATTCGGGTCCGGAATGCGTGACAGGACGGCGGGAGTGTGTCAAATTGTCGGAGTTCGGCTGTGCTCCACGCGCAGCTTCATGCCAACATGACCGACTTCCGCCACGATCCTCCCGCCGACCCGCAGTCCGGGGCCGAGGCCCCCGGCCTCGACCTCGGCTCGGCCCTGCCCCGGCTGCTGGACGCCATGAGCGACGCCGTGGTGGTCGTCGACCGCCGCGGCCACATCGTCGCGTCCAACCGGCGCTTCGCGGAGACGTTCGGCGACAACGGCCGGCCCATCGAGGCCGGCCCCTGCCCGCGGGCCGGCAAGTGCCTCGACACCAACAACGACTCGCGGACCCGCTGCATGGTCTGCGACATCGCCGAGTCGCGCCAGGCGCGCCGCGCGCTCGAGGTCATCCCGGACGCGAGCGGGCAGCAGCGTCGCTGGGAGGCGACGCTCAACCCCGTGTTCGACGAGCACGGCGAGGTGAGCCTCGTCGTCGAGGTCTGGCGCGACGTCACCGAGCGCTCCAAGCTGGAGGCGCAGCTCTCGCACAACGAGCGGCTCGCCTCGCTGGGGCTGCTCGCGGCGGGCGTCGCGCACGAGATCAACAACCCGCTCGCGTCCATCCTCGCGGGCGTCGAGAGCCTGCAGCGCTGGATGACCCGGGTCGAGCTGGCGCCCGAGGAGCAGCGGGACGTCGCGGAGGTGCTGGCGCTCCTCGAGCAGGAGACGCGCCGCTGCCGCGAGACCACCGACAAGCTGCTGCTGCTCGGCCAGCCCTACGCGTCCAAGCCGGTCTGGGTCGACCTCAACCGAGCCGTGCGCGACACGCTCGCGCTGCTCAGCTTTGCCACGCGGCGCCAGCGCGTCGAGGTGCACGTCGACCTCGCGACCGACCTGCCGCCCGTCTGGGGGCGAGAGGGCGGCCTGCGCGGCGTCGTCATGAACCTCTGCATGAACGCGGTGCAGGCGATGACGGGCGGCGGCCACCTCTCGGTGCGCACCATGCGGCTCGGCGAGGAGCGCGTGCTGCTCGAGGTCAAGGACGACGGCCCCGGCATCGCGCCCGAGCACCTCGGCCGCATCTGGGACCCCTTCTTCACCACGAAGCCGGTCGGCCAGGGCACCGGCCTCGGCCTGTCCATCACGCAGCGCGCCGTGGACCGCCACGGCGGCCGCGTGTCCGTCGAGAGCACCCCGGGCCACGGCGCCCGTTTCACCGTGACGCTGCCCACGCAAGGCAGCGGAGGCGAAAGTGTCTAAGCGTTCGATCCTGCTGGTCGACGACGAGAGCTCGTTCCGCACCCTCATCGGCCGCGAGCTGGAGCGGGCCGGCTACGAGGTCGAGGGCGCCGGCGGCGTCGAGGACGGCCGGCGCGCGCTCGGGCGCCGGGGCTTCGACGTCGTGCTGCTCGACGTGCGCATGCCCGACGGCTCCGGCCTGGAGCTGCTGCCCGAGATCCGCGAGCAGTGGCCGACCACCGAGGTCGTGATGCTCACCGCCTTCGGCACGGTCGAGGAGGCCATCCGCGCCATGAAGCAGGGTGCGTACGACTTCCTCACCAAGCCGTGCAAGCTGGCCGAGCTCGAGGCCGTGCTCGAGAAGGCGCTCGAGAAGCAGCAGCTCCAGCGCGACAACAAGGCGCTCTCGATCGAGGTCGAGCGGCTCCAGCCCGGGGACGGCATCATCGGCTCCACGGCCGAGATGCGCGAGCTGTTCGACCTGATCACGCGCGTCGCGCGCACCGACACCACCGTGCTGATCCGCGGCGAGAGCGGCGTGGGCAAGGAGGTCGTCGCGCGCGCCGTCCACCGCCAGAGCCTGCGGGCCAGCCAGCCGTTCATCGTGGTCGACTGCGCAGCGCTGCACGAGAACCTGCTCCAGAGCGAGCTGTTCGGGCACGAGAAGGGCGCCTACACCGGCGCCGCGTCGCTCAAGCACGGCTTGTTCGAAGTCGCCAACCACGGCACGCTGTTCCTGGACGAGATCGCGGAGCTCACGCCGGGCCTGCAGGTGCGGCTGCTGCGCGTGCTGCAGAACCACACGTTCCGCCGGCTCGGCGGCAACACGGACATCACCGTGGACGTGCGCGTCATCGCGGCCACGAACCGCTCGCTCGAGACCATGATCAAGGAGGGCACGTTCCGCGAGGACCTGTTCTTCCGGCTCAACGTCGTGCCGCTCCACATCCCGCCGCTGCGCCAGCGACGCGAGGACATCGCCGCGCTCGTCGAGCACTTCTGCCGCACGTCCTCGGTCGCGCCCCGGCGCGGCACGCGCGTTTCGCCGGAGGCCATGGAGGTGCTCAAGCGCTACGCGTGGCCGGGCAACGTGCGCGAGCTCGAGAACGTGGTCGAGCGCGCGCTCATTCTCTGCGACGACGGCGCGATACGGCCCGAGCACCTGCCCATGGGCGTGCGCATGGCACCCGCGTTCGAGCCCGAGCCGGGCGCCGGCGAGTGGCCGACGATCGAGGAGCTCGAGATGCGCTACATCCGGCGCGTGCTCGACCACTGCAAGGGGCACCGCCAGAACGCAGCGCGCATGCTCGGCATCAGCGAGCGGAACCTCTACCGCAAGCTGAAGGAGCTCGAGCAGCCCGCGCCGGGCCCGACAGAAGCCTGACAGTCCGACAGAGCGTGCTGTCACCCTGACAGCGGAAACGCCTCGCAGGACGCGGCTTCCGGGCCAGGTTCGTCGCGGCGGCCCATTGATTTCCCGCTAGATAGCGGCGTTGGGCGCGCCTGCTGGCCGCGGCCCGGCTCTTGCGTTGGCCCACCCCAAGCGGCAACCGAACCCTGCGAGCTGGGGCGGCCCGGCCGGTATCACTCGAGCTGTTGGCCGCGGCGGTTGCCGCACAAGTTCCGCCGGAATCCCCCGGGATTCCGTTTATCGGCGCGGCGCTCACGTGCACGCGCGGAAGTTGACGCCCCAACCGTCTCTTCCGAGCGGGGAGGATGGACCGTGACGCCGCGCCTTTTCTCTACCCTGCGGGGTCGTTGGGCCATGGGCCAGGGCGGTACGCACAAGCCGAGCAGCGGTTCGCCGAAGCCCTCACATCCGTCCGCGCAGGCGCGCCGCCGCCGAGTCGCCGCGCGCCGCCGGACGCTGTCCGCGCGCATCCTCGTGAGCGAGTGCGACGCTGGCGCGCGCCCGGCGATCGGCGACGTGATCCGCGCGATGGGCTGCGAAGTCATCGCGCACCACTCGCTCGCGGACACCCTGCGCGAGGCGACGATGGGCGCGTTCGACGTGATCGTCACCTCGCTGCCGGCCCTGACCGACGAGAGGCTGCGCCTGCTGCAGGTCCTCCGCCGCGCCACGCCCGCGGTGCCCCTGGTGATCGTGACCTCGGACGGCTCGCTCGAGATGCGGCGCCAGTGCCAGAGCGTGCGGCCGTACTACTTCGCGGTGCGTCCGCTCGACGACGCGGAGCTGCGCACGGCGCTGGGCGGGGCGATCGAGCGGGGGCACGGCGCCGGCCACTGAGGCCCCGGCCGCGGTCGCGCCTGTGCTCCGGCGCACGCGTGCGCTATCGTCCCGCGTCATGAGCCAGACCGAGCGCGACGCATTCGAGAAGCTGCTGGGCGTCTGCCGGCGCCTGCGCGGCCCGGGCGGCTGCCCGTGGGACCGCGAGCAGACGCTGGAGTCCATGACGCCGTACCTGACCGAGGAGGCCGTCGAGTCGGTCGAGGCGATCGCCTCCGGCGACGCCGACCACGCGGCCGAGGAGCTGGGCGATCTCGGCTTCCTCGTCCTCTTCTGCCTCGAACTGCTGGGCGAGCGCCACGGCATCGGCGTCACGGAGGCTCTCGACCGCGCCTCCGAGAAGCTGATCCGGCGGCACCCGCACGTCTACGGCGAGGCGCAGGTGGCGGACGGCCAGCGCGCCTACCAGCAGTGGCAGGAGATCAAGAAGGCCGAGAAGGGTCGCACCGGCGCGGCGCCGTCGCTGCTGGGCGAGCAGCCGCGGGGCCTGCCCGCGCTCGTCGCCGCGTACCGGCTGCAGGAGAAGGCCGCCGCGGTCGGTTTCGACTGGCCCTCCCCCGAGGGCCCGATCGCGAAGATCCGGGAGGAGACGGACGAGGTCGAGCACGAGCTCGCCGTCGACGCCGGCGACACGAACCCGGCCACCGCGCACGAGATCGGCGACCTGCTGTTCGCCGTCGTCAACCTCGCGCGCAAGCTGCGCATCGATCCCGAGCGCGAGCTGCGCGCCACGTCGCACCGCTTCCGCGAGCGCTTCCTGCACATCGAGCGGCGCCTCGCCGAGAGCGGGCGCACGCCGACGCAGGCGACGCTCGAGGAGATGGACCAGTACTGGGAGGAGGCCAAGCGCCTCGTCCGCGCCGCGGCGACGCCGCCGCAGGGAGACACGCCGTGACCGAGACCGATCCGTCGCGCGAGGCCGCGCTGTTCCTCCAGCTCGTCCTGGGCCTGCAGCAGGCGGCCATGGTCGCGTTGGGCAAGCTCATGAACCCGATGAGCGGCAAGATCGAGCGCAACCTCGAGGGTGCGCGCAACACGATCGACACGCTCTCCGCCATCGAGGCGCGCACGCGCGGCAACCTCGAGCCCGACGAGCAGCGCGTCCTCGGGCAGGTGCTCGCCGATCTGCGGATGAACTACCTCGACGAGCTGAAGAAGGGCGCGTGAGCGCGGCCGGAATCGGCCGGACGCCGCGGCTGCCGCGCCCCTAGAGCGCCTGCAGGACCGCGCACTTCAGGTAGTGCGTCTCGGGCACGGCGAGGAGCTGCGGGTGGTCCGGGGCCTCGCCCGCCCAGTCGAGCACGCGCATCGGGCGCCGCGCCTGCCGCGCGGACTCGAGCAGCACCTGGCGGAACATCGCGTCGTCGAGGTGGTGGCTGCACGAGCAGGTGACGAGCACGCCGTCGCGGTCGAGCATGGCCATCGCCGCGCGGTTGAGCTCGCGGTACGAGCGCACCCCGGCGGCGAGGTGGCGCCGCGACTTGATGAGCGCCGGCGGGTCCATGACGACCATGCCGAAGCGGCGCCCCTCGCGCTCGAGCCGGCGCACCTCGTCGAACGCCTCGGCGCGCACGAACGAGACGCGATCCTGCAGCCCCGCTCGCTCCACGTTGGCGCGGGCCTGCGCCAGGGCGGGCTCGCTCGAGTCGACGCCGACGACGCTCGTCGCGCCGCCGCGGGCCAGGTGCATCGACCATTCGCCCTGGTAGCAGAAGCAGTCGAGCGCCGCCCGGCCGCGGGCGCGGGCCTCGGCGCGGCGGCGGTTCTCGCGCTGGTCGAGGAACAACCCGGTCTTCTGCCCCCCGACCAGATCGACCTCGAGCGCGAAGCCGCCCAGCGTCACGGGAACGCGCGCGGGCACGTCGCCCCACCACGGCTCGCGGCGCAGCGGCAGGCCCTCGAGCTCGCGCAGCGGCGAGTCGCCGACGTACACCGCGCCGCGCGGCGCGAACACCTGCTCGAGCGCCTCGCGCACGAGCGGCAGCCGCGCCTCGATCCCCTTCGTCAGCACCTGCACCGCGAGCCAGTCGCCGTAGCGGTCCACGACGAGGCCCGGCACCTGGTCCGACTCGCCGTAGACGAGACGCACCGCGCCCTCGCCCGGGTAGCACTCGTCGCGGAGCCGCTTCGCGCGCTCGAAGCGCCGCACGAAGAACGCCGCGTCGACCGCGTCCCGCCCGCGCGTGAGCACGCGGGCGGCGATGAGGCTGTGGCGGTTCAGGTAGGCGATGCCGAGGAAGGCGCCGCGCTGGTCCGCGACCTCGACGAGGCCGCCGTCCTCCACGTCGCCTTCGATCGCCTCGACCTCGTTGCTGAAGATCCACGGGTGACCGCCGCGCACGCGGCGGTCCTCCCCGCGACGCAGCAGCAGCCGAGCGGTGGGCACGGTCACGACCAGCTCCTTGGCGATGGCCTGCCGGGCGGAATGGACGTCGCGACGCGACGCACCCGGGAGAAATGAGCCCCGGCCGGACGAGCCGGTCGGGGCTCCAGAGAAACGTCGGTTCGGATGGCTTGAGCCCCCGGATTCCGACGCCCCTCGAAACGCCGGTCTGAGACCGGCGCCCTATTCGTCGTCGTCGACGAGGTCGTCGAACTCCTCTTCCTCGCCTTCGAATCCTTCCTCTTCCTCGAAGTCCTCGTCGAACTCGGCGTCGTCCTCACCGAACTCGTCGTCGTCGAGCTCGTCGTCGTAGAGGTCCGACTCCTCGTCCTCGGCGTCCTCTTCCTCGAAGTCCTCGACCTCTTCGTCGCCGAAGACGTCGAAGTCTTCGTCGTCTTCGCCCTTCTTGCGCTTCATGTCACCCTCGGGTCGAACCGGGCGCGCCGACCAGGTCGCCGCGCTCCGGAGTCCGGTTCATCTCGCCGATTCACAAGGCCCTGCACGCGCCGAACGCGCGCTATTTCCTGAAAGCACGCGCAGTATACGGAGCACCTTCCGGTGGTCAATGAAAAAGGGGGCCTTTCGCGCGACCTCCGGTCGACCCCGGATCCTCCAGTGGCGGGCCACGTTGCGGCCCGGCGCGAGCCATGCATTTCGACCCGCCGCGGCGCGCCGGGTGGCCGGCGGAAGGGCGCGGATCGAGGAGCGATTCTCCATTGACGCGTGCTCGCGCGGGCTCCTAGCCTCCGGCCCACGCCGCGCGCGATGCGCGCGGATGCCGACCTGACGGGCGCGCGAGCGCCACCATCCCGGAGGTCACCCATGCTGCACGACACCGAGCGGTCCCCGTTCACGCTATCGCTCGAGACGCTGCGCCGCCTCGACTCGATCCCCGGCGCGCGGGACGCCCAGGGCACCCACCCCACGACGACCGTCAACACGATCCTC